>JALVWV010000197.1 GCA_027023145.1 Campylobacteraceae bacterium
CACTGGAGAGGTGAGATTTGAGTATCCCCTCTTCGGTGTGGGGTTCGGCGGAGACGAAGTAAGGGTAGTGATATTTTTTGGCAATGGCTTCAAGATCTTCACGCGGATCGACGACGACGAAAGGGATGTGGTTTTCCCGGAGTTGCCGGGTGACCTGGATCGTGTAGTCGTTGTGGTAGCAGATCACAAAGTGTTGTTTGAGCCGGGCGATCTCGTAGAGCATTCTTCTCTCCTTGGCTATCTTTTGAAATTCCCCTTTTTTGATCACCTCGGCGACGATTCCTACTGCGATGGTGAAGACGACGAATCCGACGATGATTAGAGTAATCGTAAAGATACGTCCCATGTCGGAGATGGGTTTGATCTCGCCGTATCCGACAGTGGTAAATGTGATGCCGGTCTGGTAAATGGCATCCATCAGTGGAAAGTGGTCGATCAGCATGTAGCCGATGGTACCGACGAGCATCGTCAGTACGGTGAGGATCAAGGGGATTCGAAACGGCGCGAGGTGACCGTAGAATTCATCGTTGAGGGTGATGTGAGGTTTGGTAGAACGTTGCCAGCCGAGCGTCTTTGGGATACGCTTCATTGTGCTGCTTTGTTCATGCGGTGCATGATCCCCGCAGAGGGGGATTACTCAGCGACCTGTGCTTGGGCTGCTTTTTTCTTCATGGTGCGCAGGGTAGAGGCTGCTACCTTGATCTTTTTGGTCGTACCATCCTCGAGGGTGACCCGGACGGTACGGAGGTTGGGAAGCTGTCGGCGCTTCGTTTTGTTGTGTGCGTGAGAAACATTGTTTCCTGTCAGGGGGCCTTTGCCGGTTACTTGACATCGTCTTGCCATGATAGAGCCTTTTGGTAATTTGATTTTTGGTAAATTCTAACGAAAAATTAGAAAAAGTTTTGCGATTTTACTCAAAAGTGGCTTAAGGGCACCTCAACAACGGATAAAAGTGTTTTGAAACAGACCGCACGAGGGGATTATCGGAGAGTTTTTGGTATAATACCGCATCTTAATTTTGAGGATTGAGGATGCAGGTAGCACCGAGCATACTTTCGGCCGATTTTGGACATTTGGCACGCGATGTTCAGGCGATTTGCGACGGGGGGTGTGACCTCGTGCATGTGGACGTGATGGATGGGCATTTCGTCCCGAATCTTACCATTGGGCCGGTCGTAGTTGAGGCGGTAGCAAGAGCCGCTACGAAGCCTTTGGATATACACTTGATGGTGGAGAATAACACCTTTTTCGTCGATCTCTTCGCCCCACTCAAGCCGACATACATCTCCTTTCACATCGAAGAGGAAAAGCACCCCCACCGTCTTATCCAGAAGATTCGCAGTCTTGGGATCAAGCCCGCCATCGTTCTGAATCCCCACACCCCTCCCGAAGCAGTTGAATATCTGTTGATGGATTTGGATATGGTGCTTCTGATGAGTGTCAACCCCGGTTTCGGAGGGCAGAGCTTCATCGACTCGGTTATCCCCAAAGCTCAGAAGCTCAAAGCCATGATAGCCCACCATAACCCTGAGTGTTTGATCGAAGTAGACGGCGGAGTCAACGATCGGAATGTAAAACTGCTTGCCGATGCGGGAGTAGATGTCGTCGTCGCTGGTTCGTTTGTTTACAAACATCCCAAAGGCGTTGGAGAGGCGATTGCCTCTTTGAAATTAGGAATTAGGAATTAGGAATGAGGAATTTTGATGTGCTTTTCTTCCGAAGAGCTTTTACCGTTCGCGTAGGGTGTGCAATAGCACACCTATCCACCAATAACCACTATACTAATACACGGTGCGCAATTGCGCACCCTACTTTTCCCCACCCCCCACTCTTTCACAAACAGGGACTTTTGTGAAAGTGAAGATCTGCGGCATCACCAACCTCGAAGATGCCCTTCATGCTGCCCGTGCCGGAGCCGATGCATTGGGGTTTGTCTTTTATGAACCGTCCCCCCGGTATATTACACCTGAGGCAACAGCGGAGATCATTCGACATCTTCCGCCGTTTGTAGAACGGGTGGGGTTGTTTGTCAACGTGACACCAGAGGTTGTCAATGCGGTTGCCGTGCAGACGGGGATTTCGCTGGCACAGATCCATTTTGAGGTGGACGAAGCGTTCCTTGAAGCCCTTACGATTCCGGTATTACCGGTGGTGCGGGCACAGAAATCCGAAGACTTGTCACGTTTTACAGATCGTTACCGATTGGTGGATGCGTACGTTGACGGATACGGTGGAGAAGGAAAACGCCTGGCACGGGAGTGGTTTGCGGGGCGGGATAATTCCCGGACAATTCTGGCCGGGGGGCTGAGTCCGGACAATCTTTCCTCAATAAAAGGGATGGGATTTTACGGGGTCGATGTCAGCTCGGGGGTCGAAGCCTCCAAAGGGCGCAAAGACCCTGACAAAGTGGAACGGTTCATCCGGTATGCTCAAAGTCTATGATGAATTGACCGCAGCCTTTCGGCGCAACGATGGCCGACTCTCTTCTGAGGCGTACGAGCGAATCGTGCGCAAGCACACGACCCTTTTTGAAGACAGCGATACCATCTTTGTCCTCCTTCAAGCTTCGGGATACCCGATCGAGATGGAGGGAGGGGGGTACCGTTTCCGCCCCCATTTTACTCCCTACGCCGAAGAGACATTTTGCATCGTGGACATCGAGACCAATGGCTCCAAACCCGGCACGTCTCAGGTGATCGAGATCGGGGCAGTCAAGGTGCGAGGTGGGGAAGTGATCGCACGATTTGAGACCTATGTAGCATGCGCCTATCTCCCTGAACAGATCATCAAACTCACCGGTATTGAGCCTGAGGATCTCGTCGGAGCACCCTCACGCCGAGAGGCACTGACGCAGCTTCGGGCGTTTCTCGATGATGCGATTTTTGTGGCGCACAATGTTCAGTTTGACCATACGTTTTTGACGGCCTCCTTTGAGCGGTTCGGGTTGGGAAGTATCGGCAATCCGAAGATGTGCACCATCGAGTTGGCAAAGCGGACGTTTGAGAGTGAACGGTATGGATTGGCGTATCTCAATGAGACGCTTGATCTTGGGTCATGGGCACTGCATCGTGCCTACTGTGATGCCAATGCGGCGGCCAAAGTGATGCTCAAATCGTTTGAGACGCTGCCGGAGTATGTTCAAACGACGGATGATTTGTTGCAGTTTTCGACCTCGAGTCAAAAAGCAAGACGCCTCGCCTCAACTCAGGAGCAGGGACTTTAGCCTCGTCATACAGAGCGAAAGTCCCACCTCCGGCGGAACGGCATATATCGTTTACATGTCCTCTGTCAGACACGGTACGATGTGGTGCAGAAAAAGTATTTGTGCAAAAACAGGTGAGAAGAGATTGAGCAGTGGAATGTAGTTGAGCCCAGATCCGATCATGGCAAGGAGGGTAGTGGTTCGGGTGGTACAGGCTTTGATACTGTTTTTGTCCTGACTGAACATCCCTCCGACATCGTAGAGGGTCGGTTCCTTGATAAGGATAGACCACAACCAGAGCATATAGACTGCCCCCAGTACGGGGACAAACATCAGCGGAAACGTCAGAAGAAATACTCCAAGAAAAACCCCTGCGGATTTGAGGCTCAGCAGAAGGCTCGTGGTGGTACTGGGGCTGCCAGAAGGCGGCATATCAGGGTAGTGTTTGTTTGCGAGTTTTTTTAGCAGTGGTTCGACCATGGAGGAGGTGACAATAGAATGGATGGCAATAAAAAGCATATACGCAATGGCAATGACGGCTATCGAAGCGCCTGTGGTCTGAACCCACTCCCACGGTATCCATGTCAGGTAGTGTTTGACAAATGCTGAAAGGGTGCCCCAAAGAAGCCAGACAATGGCAGCTGTAAGTCCCAGTGAGATGAGGGTGGTCTTGACAATGAATGCCAGGACAGCAGCTGAGAAGAGGTCTTTGAGGCTTTTGATGACAGTTGTGTTCATGGATACTCCGTTTGTAGAATTAGGAATTAGGAATTAGGAGTGAGGAATGAGGAGTTTTGGTATGCTTTTCTTTGAAAAGCTTTTGTCAAAAAGGGGCTGGGACTTCAGTCCCATCCATGCGACTGAAGTCGCATCCCCGAGACAAAGCATGCATACCAAAATTTCTAATTTCTAATTCCTCACTCCTAATTTCCAATGTATTCCCGCATAAACCCGACATACCGTTTTGCTGAAGCGTAGAGTTCCTCAACCTCTTCATCACTGAGGGTGCGTACGGCTTTGGCCGGGGAGCCGAGGATGAGGGAGCGGGGTGGGAAGACTTTGCCGCCGGTGACCAGTGCCCCGGCTCCGACGATCGATTCGCGGCCGATGACAGTGCCATCGAGAATCGTGGCACTCATCCCGATGAGGCAGGCATCTTCGATGGTGCAGCCGTGCAGCATTACCCGGTGACCGATGGTGACATCATCGCCGATGATCGTGGGGTGACCGTCACTTCGATCCGAGTTTTTCCAGTGGGTGACGTGGAGCATGCTCAGATCCTGGATATTTGTCCGATCCCCGATCCGGATACGGTGGACATCTCCCCGCACGACACATCCGAACCATACTGAACTCTCCTCACCGATTGTTACATCCCCGATCACCGTCGCTCCCGGAGCGATCCAGGCGGATGGATTTATGGTAGGGGCGGTTTCTTTGTAGGGGAGTAAAATAGCATTTGAATTGTCGGTATTTTTCATGTTTGTTTTACCTTGTCAATCTATGCATGTTTTTTGTGGGACTGAAGTCCCAGCCCCTTTTGACAAAAGCTTTTCAAAGAAAAGCAAACCAAAATTCCTAATTCTATATCAGCTCTCCTTCAACAACTTATCTGCCAATTTCTTCACATAATTACTGCTTTTCTTTTTCTTCACCCGGTCATGGATTTTGTTGACGTATTTCTCCAGCAGTTCCTGCGAGTTGATAATCTGCTCCCCTTTGGTTGGGGTCAGGTGGGTGTAGCTTCCATCACTCTCGAGTTTCCAACGGAGTTGGTTGTCCGCCAGCTGGAGATTGAGGATGTGGAGGATCCTCTCGTTGAGCTCCGGATGGTGGATCGGAGTCATAAGCTCGATGCGCCGGTCGAGGTTGCGGGTCATGAGGTCGGCACTGGATATGAACGTCGTCTCGCTGTGCTTGAACCAGTAGATCCGAGGGTGCTCGAGGTACTTGCCAATAATGGAGGAGACAGTGATGGTCTCACTCACTCCCGGGATACCGGGACGCAGGGCGCAGATCCCCCGGATGATCAGCTCAATTTGCACTCCGGCTTGTGAGGCGCTGTAAAGGGCACGGATAATAGCAGGATCGACGAGGGAGTTGGCTTTGAGGATGAGGTGCCCCTCAGTGCCGTGGGCTTTCTCTTTTTCGATCAGTTTGATGAGCTTGGGTTTGATCTGTACGGGGGACATATAGAGGCTTTTGAGTTTGGTGTGAGTCGAAAAGCCAGTGAGAAAGTGGAAAAACCGTGTCGCGTCTTTGTTAAAATCATCCCGAATCGTAAAATAGCTCATATCAGTATAGATTTTGGCGGTGCTCGGATTGTAGTTGCCAGTGGCGAGGTGGAGATAGCTTTTGAGCTCGGAGCCCTGACGTTTGATCACCTGGGCGATTTTGGCGTGGACTTTGAGCCCGGGGATACCGTAGACGACGTGGGCGCCGACCTCCTCGAGGGCTTTGGCCCAGTGGAGGTTGTTCTCTTCGTCGAAGCGGGCTTTGAGTTCGACGAGGACGGTGACCTGTTTGCCGTCACGCACAGCATCGATGAGGGCTTTGACGATGGGGGACTTGGGGCCGACGCGGTAGAGGGTCATGCGGATAGCGATGGTGTCGGGATCGACGGCAGCTTCCTGGATGAATTTGACCACCGGCTCGAAACTCTCGTAGGGGTGGTAGAGGAGGATGTCCTGATGCTCCATGGCATGGAAGATGTCTTCATTTTCGAGTGGGGGCAGTGTCTGGGGGGTGTAAGAGGGGGGGAGGAGATGTGCCAGCGCTTTGTCTCCTACGATCTGCCACAGTCCTCCGAGGTTGAGTGGGACGGAGTGGTAGTAGAAGATATCCTCCTCCTCGAGGTGAAAATGGCCGTTGAGAAACGTGACGAGATCTTCATCGGCATCCTGGTTGAACTCCAGTCGGACGATGGAGCCTTTGTTGCGGGAGCGGAGCCCCTCTTCGAGGATCTGGAGGAAATCGTCAGCCTCTTCTTCTTCGATCTCCATATCGGCGTTGCGGGTGACGCGGAAGGGGGTCGAGGATATCTTGGTGTAGCCGGGAAACAGATCCCCGATGAAATGCTCTACGATGCTCTCGATCGGTATAAAAACATCCTCGGCGGTGAGAAACCGGGAGAGGATACGGGGGATGCGCACCAGGCCATGTTTGATATTGCCGTCCTGGTCACTGAGTTTGACGACGATTCCGAAGCTGAGGTTGTTCAGGTGGGGAAACGGATGGGTCGCATCGACAGCGATGGGGATGATGACTGGATAGATTTGATCAAAAAAGGTTTCAGCGAGCTTCTCTTGTGTTTCATACGGGAGGCGGTCGTACGGTTCGATTCGGACATGGTGCTTGCGAAGCTGCGCCGTGATTTCATGGTAGGTGTGCTCGAGGTGTTCCATCTCGCGGTGGAGGTGTTTGTGGATCGCTGCGAGCTGATCCGCCGGGCTCATTCTGTCATTGCCGGTCTCCTGCACGCCAGCTTTGTAGAGTGATTTGAGCCCCGCGACACGGATCATGATGAACTCATCGAGATTGGTACCGTAAATGGCGAGAAATTTGAGTCGCTCCAGCGGAGGGAGGTTGGGGTTTTGCGCTTGAGCCAGTACCCGGGTGTTAAACTGAAGCCAGCTGAGCTCGCGGTTGAAGTAGTATTGAGCGTTTGAGAGGTCGAGGCTCATCGGAGAGACTCCGACGAGAGTGAATAGTGAATAGTGAATAGTGAATAGTGTTGGTTTGCATTGCGTTGCAATGCTTTTATTGGAGATAAGAAAAATGTCATAGTTGCTCCTTGGAATCATAAAAGCTTTTCGAAAGAAAAGCATACCACAACTATTCACTATTCACTATTAACTCTTCACTAAAAAGCTACAGCTTTTTAATTTTCGCGATCTCATCCCGCAATCTGGCCGCCTCCTCAAAATCCAGCTTCTTCGCTGCTGCATGCATTTTGGCTTTGAGCTCTTTGACGAGGCGTTGGCGTTCGGCTTTGGGCATTGTGTCGAGTTTGCTTCGTTTATTGTAGAGCTCTCCGGCGTCTTCGACTCGGAGGTTGGTGTCGAGCTCGCGTAACGTGGTGGTGGGGGTGATGCCATGCTGCTTATTGTAGGCGATCTGTTTGGCTCGGCGAGACTGGGTGATGTCGATGCACGCTTGCATGGATCGGGTGATTTTCTGAGCGTACATCAGTACCCGGCCGTTGGCGTTGCGGGCGGCGCGTCCGGCGGTCTGGATGAGGGCGGTTTCGCTTCGCAGGAAGCCTTCTTTGTCGGCATCGAGAATTGCCACGAGGGAGACTTCGGGCAGGTCAAGCCCTTCACGCAGCAGGTTGATCCCCACTAGCACGTCAAATTCGCCCAGTCTCAAGGAGCGGATGATCTGATTGCGCTCGATGGCGTCGAGATCGGAGTGCATGTATTGGACTTTGAGCCCGAGGTCGTTGTAGTACGTACTGAGCTCTTCAGCCATCTTCTTGGTCAGCACAGTTACGAGAACCCGCTCATTTCGGGCGACCACCTCCTTGATCCGGTCGTGGAGATTTTCGACCTGATATTTGCTGTCGATCACTTCGATCTCGGGGTCGAGCAGTCCGGTGGGGCGTACCACTTGTTCGGCGATCACTTCGGAGAGATCGGTTTCGATTGCGTTGGGGGTGGCGGAGACGAAGAGGTAGTGGGGTGCCTTATTAATGTATTCGTCAAACATCAATGGTCGATTATCCAGCGCACTCGGCAGTCGGAATCCATACTCGACGAGCACCTCTTTGCGGCTGCGGTCTCCGGCGTACATCCCCCGAAACTGCGGCAGGCTTACATGGGATTCATCGACGATGACGAGGTAGTCTTTGTTCATCGCTTCAAAATAATCCATCATCGAGTAGGGGGTCTCGCCGGGAGCTTTGCCGGTGAGGTGTCGGGAGTAGTTTTCGATCCCCTTGCACATCCCCGTCGCCTCGATCATCTCGAGGTCAAACTCCACCCGCTGTTTGAGCCGCTGGTACTCCACCATCTTATCGAGCCGTTTGAGCTGGTCGAGCCGCTCTGAGAGCTCTTCTTCGATGCTCTTGACGGCACGGGCGAGTTTCTCCTGAGAGACGATGAATTGGTTGGCGGCATAGATGACCACTTCGTCCATCGGAGCCCCTTTTTCTCCGGTGAGGGTATTGAACAGATAGATCGCTTCCACTTCATCCCCGAAAAACTCCACCCGTACTGCCATCTCTTCGTAATACGCCGGATAGATGTCCACTACCTCGCCATTGACCCGGAAATCCCCCCGATCAAAAAACGCATCGTTGCGCTTGTACCCCATCTCGACGAGCTTGAGCAGGAGTGCCCGCTGGGAGTACTCTTCGCCTACGACGATCTTCTGGACGATGCTGCGGTAGTCCTCCGGGGAGCCTAGGCCGTAGTTGGCCGAGACGGAGGCGATGACGATTACGTCGTCGTGGCTGAGCAGGCTGGTGGTGGTGCTCAGCCGCAGCCGCTCGAGCTCTTCGTTGATTGCGCTGTCTTTTTCGATGAAGAGATCCTGTCGGGGGATGTACGCCTCGGGCTGGTAGTAGTCGTAGTAGCTGATGAAGTACTCGACATGGTTGTTGGGGAAAAAGGAGCGAAACTCACTGTAGAGCTGTGCAGCGAGGGTTTTGTTGTGGGTCATGATGAGGGTGGGCTTCTGCGTCGCCTCGATGATCTTGGCCATCGTATACGTCTTGCCCGATCCGGTAACACCTACGAGAGTCTGATAGCGGTTGCCGCTGTTGATGGAGTCGGAGAGGGTTTGGATGGCGGTGGGTTGATCGCCGGCAGGAGCATAGGGACTGCTCACAGAGAATTTTTTCATGAAAAATTCTCTGTGAGCAAATTAGAAATTAGAAAGTAAAAATTAGAAGTTGTGGTTTGCATCACCTTTTGAGAGTTAGAAATTAGAAAGTAGAAATTAGAGGTTAGGGGGTGTGTCATTTGGTGTTATCCTTGTTTTTAATGGTTTTGGTAATGGAGACAAGCAATCCAATGAGTTCTTTGTTGTCGGTGAGCATACTTTTGTGTATAATGGGCGTGATGTAGTTAGTGTCTTTGAGGAGGTCGAGCCAGTATTTTGTTTCGTTGGCTTCTTTGAGAGCCACCATGAGTTTATTTTGAAAATCAGCACGCGATTGAGCAAATTTTGATTCACTGATGAGTGCCCCTATCGCTGTCCCAGAACGCAATATTTGCTTACTCAGGACAAATTCTTTGGATTCTTTATGGATGTGTTGAACCATTTTGACAATACGAATGGAAAAAGCATAACTTTTTGCATAAAGAAAATTTTCTTCCATATTTCCCCTTCAATTTCTAAATTTTTACCGTTATTATACCATGACAAATATTGTACAATTTTACCGTTATTTTCTAATTTCTAATTTCTAATTTCTAATTCTTCAATGTTCTTCCGCTATCATAACAGCAAAACTCTACGAAGGAACACTATGTCTGCCCTCGATCGTCTCAAGGAAAAAGTTGAAACATGGAAGAAGCGTCTCGATGAGCTGGAGCAGGAAAACCGGGAGCTCAGGGAGCAGCTGGAGCG
>JALVWV010000198.1:0-290 GCA_027023145.1 Campylobacteraceae bacterium
TATCTAAAGCAATACGCATTACCGCTCCATTGCAACAACACCGCTTCTTACTATCTCTACAGGGCTAAAGTTTTTTGCTGCTTCAATACAGTGGCTTATTCTATGCGATTCATCTGCTGCCATAGCAATAATCATCCCCTCACCAGCATTTACAATACCACCGTTATATGCCTCAAAAAGTGCTTGAATATCTGCGAAATTACTTGTCTTCTCAATATGAAACTTAATAAGCACCATCTCTTTCTCGACCATACTCTCATGCTCAATAACTTTATAAACCGGTATTAACT
>JALVWV010000198.1:300-2230 GCA_027023145.1 Campylobacteraceae bacterium
AAGCTGCTTGATAATTTGTTCCATAACACGGCTGCTACCTCGGGTAACAATTGTCATATGCGACATATTACTATTTGGGATTGCTGCTACTGTAAGGGAATCGATATTATATCCTCGCCCTGCAAAAAGCCCTGAGACTCTCGCCAGTACCTGTGCTTCATTCTGTACGATAACCGAAATTACTCTTCTTACCTTTTGCATTATCGCTCCTTGTACTCTAGCATCATATTATACAGAGCTCCACCGGCTGGCACCATCGGAAGCACGTTTTCAAACCGGTCAACTGCTACATTAATAAATGCCACTTTATTTGCTTCTATTGCTTCTTGGAGTGCCTTATCAAACTCCTCTTTTGTCGTAACATCAAACCCAACTCCGCCACACGCCTCTGTAAGCTTTTTCCAATCAGGCTGATAACTTAGGTCTGTCTCAGAGTAGCGTTTTTCATAAAAAAAGGTCTGCCACTGTCTAACCATTCCTAAAAAGTGGTTATTTAAAACCACATTAATTACCGGAATATTGTGCTCTGCAGCAGTTACAAGCTCTTGAATATTCATTAAAATCGAGCCATCCCCACTAACATTTACAACAATCTTTTCCGGATTTGCCATCTTTGCACCTAGTGCAGCAGGAAGCCCATACCCCATAGTACCTAGACCTCCAGAGTTTACCCACTGTCTTGGGCGACTAAACGGATAAAACTGTGCTGCCCACATCTGGTGCTGTCCAACATCAGAAGTTATTGTTGCCTTATCGCCAAGTAATTGCCCCAAACGCTCAATTACCCACTGAGGTTTTATAACTTCATCGCTATCTTTATACTGCAGTGGATGTACTTCGTTATAACGCTTTAAGATATCTCTCCATACGCTGTAACGCTCTGGATTAACTTTATCTTTTATCTCATTAAGCATCTTCTCTACAACATTTTTAACATCGCCAACTATTGGGTAATCTACATCTACAATTTTTCCAATATTGGCAGGATCAATATCGATATGGATAATATCGGCATATTTAGCAAACTCACTAAGTTTTCCAGTAACACGGTCGTCAAACCGTGCACCCAAAGAGATAATTAGATCACTCTCACTCATTGCCATATTCGAAGCATAATTTCCATGCATACCTGGCATTCCAACTAAAAACTCGTTATCATTACCCATAACACCACGAGCCATCAAAGTCTCTACGGCTGGAATCTGCGTAACCTTTGCAAACTCTCTAACAATCTCATATGCATTACTTAAAACTGCGCCTCCGCCAATATACAAAAGCGGTTTTTTTGCCTCTAAAATAGCAGCTATTGCCTTTTTAATCTGCTTATTATTCCCTTTATAATTTGGCTTGTAAGTTGGAATATCTACGCTCTCTGGATACTCAAACTCAGCTATTTCACTAGTAATATCTTTTGGAATATCTACCAAAACAGGTCCTGGTCGCCCACTTCTTGCAATATAGAAAGCCTCTTTTAAAATGTGTGGCAAATCTTCGATACTCTTAACTAAATAGTTATGTTTTGTACATGCACGGCTAATTCCTACAGCATCTACCTCTTGGAATCCATCTGTTCCAATAAGCGAAAGAGGTATCTGCCCGCTAATAACCACAAGCGGAATAGAGTCCATATAAGCAGTTGCTAATCCAGTTACTGCATTTGTAAAGCCTGGGCCACTTGTTACCATTGCAACACCAACTTCACCACTAACTCTTGCATATGCATCTGCAGCATGCACTGCTGCTTGTTCATGTCTTGTTAAAATATGTTCAAATCCATCTTGTTTATAGATTGCATCATAAACGTTCATAATTGCGCCACCAGGGTAACCAAATACATACTTTACACCCTCTGCACTAATGGCTTCGCAAACCATTTGAGCCCCGCTCATTCTCATAAATATGCTCCATTTTTTAGTCTAAAGCTGATTAT
>JALVWV010000199.1:0-6401 GCA_027023145.1 Campylobacteraceae bacterium
GCTGTAATCTTGAGGAAGCGGTCCGTCAATCGCTTTGGCTTCGAGGTAGGGGTTTCCCGTGAGGGCATGATGTGTATAGACGTCAGGCTCAAAACCGCCTGAGACTGCCGGAGAGTTATGTACCGAGCCGAGGTATTCGTGCTTCATGCGCCCATAGCTGGCAAGAGAGCGTTTGGAAGCGACCCAGCGTACGGGGAGTTTCTTGTAAACTTTTTTTGATTTACGATGATGAGTGGTGCGTCCATTGAGGATGTCCATGGCACTGACGTTGGCTTGCGTAACAGTACTGAGACCGATCGAGGCGATCAACATAAAAAAAAATGATGTATTCAAGGGCGATTTCACTCCACGTTCCTTTGGTGTGTTTGTTAAATCAATGCAGAGGATTATAGCACAAAAAACTTGCGGGATAGTGTTACGGGAACCGGGGGAGAGGTTTATGTATTGCATTCTGCCAGCGGCGGAGAAAGTCCTGACGGGTGTATTCTCGAGCTCCAAGGGCGAATTTGTACGGCATCCAAGGTTGACCGAGATTCCAGAAAGCAAATCCGTGTGCTTCCAGCCATCGTGAGAGGAGCACCATCTGCACGGTGCCATGGTGGCGATAGTGGGGGTCACGGGAACTGAAGCCGCTCAGGCTGGTGTACGTCCGCCCCAGAATGTAGCCGATCTCACCAGCGGTAATGATCCCCTCTTGACGCATCAGTACGGAGACGACGTGGAGGTCATTGTCGAGACGATTGACAGCCTCAAGCGTGGCGAGGTAGCGGGGGGTGAGCCAGGCGTGTTTGTGATGGGATTGGATCTTTTTGGCAACCGTATCGAGGGAGTATCCCACATGCAGGATGGGGTGGGTTCGCTTGAGGATGCGCCGGACATGACGGCTGACATGGAGAGTATCAAAATCAAGTAGTGCATAGCTACGCTGGAGCTCAGGAAGGAGCAGTTCGCGCCCCTGATGGATCTCCGTGACCGCCATGAAACCTGCGCGTGCCTGCGCCGTATAAAACTCAGGGGAGAAGTCATCCGTCCAATAATAATCGTCCTTTAGATTGGCAAGCATAGCCTGTAATACAATGGGGTTTTTAAGATCTTGAAGCGACAAATATGGCAAAATACGGGGAGCAGGTTCCATGAAGTTAGTGTAGCGAAAATGGAATTATAATCGGGTATACAGGTCGCAATAGACGACCTGTATAAAACGATTAGCCCAAGATGGGAAGGAACTCATATCGACCAAATTTATTGGCCAGGGCTGCAGCGGTGGCGCCCATTTTGTTGGCGATGGTTTTGTCGGCACCCAGCTCGACGAGGATTTTGCCAAACTCCAGTTTACCGTCAACAACCGCTTCGATAAGGGGGGAGTAATTGATGTTGTCGGTCGCGTTGATATCAGCACCCTTGTCGATGAGGAATTGAAACGCTTCCATATTGCCAAACCGGATTGTGTTGTGGAGAAGCGGTGAACCAAAGTCGCCAGTTTCACGAGCATTGACATCGTACCCTTGTTCGATCATCTTTTTGAATGCTTCGGTGTCCTTGCGGATAAAAAAGACTGCAATTTTGTGAAGGTCAACGTTGTCTTTGACCAAGTCGGCTTTTTCAAGCACCTCGCGTTGTTCGGCAAGGATGGGATAGTGTTCGGCTGCTTCATTAAAAGTCATTAGTAAACTCCTGTTTTTTTTGGTGCGATTATACTGAAAAAAGGTAAAAACTCGATAAGATTAGCGCTGATGTAGTGTCAAATATCCGTGATGGAGGTTATATGTGCGCAAAAGTGTGATGATGCTGACCATTCTGTTGGCAGGGGTGAGCTGGTTGTGGGTCAATCAGAAGACAGAAGCACCGCCCCGACCCATGCGTATCGTCGCACGTCCCCCTATGGAAAATATTGCCCATGAGCGACTTGAAGCATTGACGACTCTCAATGAAATCCGATCGACACTTGGAATGTCCAGCTTGCAGGAAAATGCAACTCTCCAGCAAGCAGCTCAGGCGCACGCCGAGTATTTGGTGCGCCACCGACTCTTTACCCATTTTGAAGAAAGTACTCGGAGGGGGTTCACAGGATCAGCACCGATGGATCGGGCATTGCAGGTAGGGTATAAGGCGCGTTTTGTCGGAGAGAATCTCTCGACAAAAAGCCGAAACGGCCTTGAATCCCTTTACGGTCTCTTTTCGGCCATTTACCATCGGTTTGGATTTTTGAACCCTTCGTTTGATGAAGTGGGGATCGGAATCGCTCAAGATAAAAAAGATCCCCGCAACACCGCTTTTGTCTATCTGATGGGCAATAGTGAAATAGCACGTCTGTGTTCTACCCGAAGCTTCCACGGTACCGGACGGTACGTCTATGGGGTCTGTGCCGATACCCAACATCGGATTGACGCCCAGGCATACGATCGAGCCCGCAATGCCATCAAGGAGGGCAATCCAAAGATTGTGATCTATCCGTACGATGGGCAAACGGAGGTCTCCCCGGTCTTTTATCAGGAGACACCTGACCCGCTTCCCGGATACGATGTGAGCGGCTTCCCAGTGAGTGTGGAGTTTAATGACCGGTTTTTTCGGACAGTGACCTTGGTCTCATTTGAATTGTTTGAAGAGGGGGGAGGGAAAGTGACCCCGGTACGTCTCCTCACCAAACGCACCGATCCCAACCATAAATTGACACGGCATCAGTTTGCATTGTTGCCGCTGAAACGGCTGAAGTATGGGACGACTTATCGGGTGAAACTGGTCTATCGCAACAAGAGTAAAACGTATACACTTACATGGCACTTCACAACAATCCAACCAAAAGAGACGCTCAAGACAATCCGAGAAAAAGAGACAACTCTTACACTTAAGGCAGGTGAAGGGGTTTGGCTCTACTTCGAGCCAAACAATCCGCATGACGTATTGGGGACGATGCAGTATCCAGAGAATGTATATGTTTGGTTTATGGATCGCAATACGATACGGCTGGTACTCGATCCAAGACGGACACAGGGGTTTGAGATTAAGGGAAGTGGGCGACGTGTCCAAATCAGAGTGGCTCGATAGGTCAGTCCATTTGGGCTTCGCCAAGCTCCTTCTCCATCCACTCCTGCATCATGCTCAGCTCCATCCCAATCAGATCGATATCGTAGCGTCGTGCATGAGGAGAGGGGAGCCACGGCGCGATGAAATTATCCCGGCGTGACGAATCGACCGATTCAATGAGGTACTCAGCATACCCGCGTGTAGAGGTAAAAATCTTTTTTTCATTTTTCTCATCGTTGGTGACGTGGATCTCGAATCCCTCGGGTTCGACGGAGAAGATTTCTGCAGAGACGGTCAGGAGTGTTCCGTCGGTCTCTTCATTGTAAGTTTCCAAATCAATCATGAATGTCTCCCTTTTGACTAGAGGTGTCCTAAAATATTTCCGTAAGTATAGCAGACGATGGGCGAGAATAGGGTAAGTAGGGCGTTTTAACAAAATGATAATCAGAATCATAGCCCGGGATAATTGTTAAATCGTTGATTCAAAAGGAGGAGGAGGTGTAGAACCGGGCTATGGTTTCTATTTCAAAAGGAGAAAGAATGAAATGAAAATGGGTGGCGCGGCGGACGAGACTCGAACTCGCGACCCCCTGCGTGACAGGCAGGTATTCTAACCAACTGAACTACCGCCGCACCATAAAACAATACTTTTTTGAACACCCTGCGAAACCAGTTTCGCGAGCCTACTGCTGAAGTAAACACAGCGTTAGCGTAGCTGAAGATGAGCTTGCTCATTTCGCGTTCTATTTAAATGGTGGTCGCTATAAGACTCGAACTTATGACATCCACCTTGTAAGGGTGGCGCTCTACCAACTGAGCTAAGCGACCCCGATGTTGACTGAGGTTGGCGACCCTTAGAGGATTTGAACCTCTGTGACTACGATGAAAACGTAGCATCCTTGGCCACTAGATGAAAGGGTCATCTAGATCCAAAACAATCAAGTTAACGTGGTGACCCGTCTAGGATTCGAACCTAGGGCCCATTCCTTAAAAGGGAATTGCTCTACCAACTGAGCTAACGGGTCACGAAACAAAAAGCTGCTTGGCTTTAAGTGGGCAGAATTATAGCCGATAAAGTTTGAATTGTCAAGGGAATTTCAGCGAAAAATGAAAAATTTTATTATTTTATCATTTCATGCAGGGTTTTGATAGCAAAATCAACCGATTGGTGCTGGATGCTTTCACGATTCCCCTCAAAGACGTGGTGATAAATGGCGGATGTCTCGGGTGTCTGAATCCCGATGTAAACCGTGCCGACCGGCTTGTCGGGAGTCCCTCCGGTGGGACCGGCGATCCCGGAGATGGCGATGGCGTAGTCGGCATGTGTCATGTTTAGGATACCACTGAGCATTTCGGAGACACATTCACGGCTGACAGCACCGTGCTGTGCGAGGGTGGAGGGTCGTACCCCTAGCCACTGCTCTTTGATGGTGTTGGCGTAGCTGACGACTGAGCCGTTGAAAACAGCTGAAGCTCCGGAGATAGCGGTAAATGCTGCGGCAAGTTGTCCACCAGTGCAACTCTCAGCAAACGTAATGCTCTCTCCTCTCTCTTCGAGGGTGTGGATGATGGATTGTGTGAGTTCGGGTAACGTTTTCATGGCCACATTATACCATAATAGAGCATTTAAGACATCCCCTTAGTCACTTTTCGCTATAATCCCCCCATTTCCTGACGAGGCATACAATTATGGATTACAAAGAGACGCTTCTCCTTCCCAAGACCGATTTCCCGATGCGCGGTAACCTGCCCACCAATGAGCCCAAGCGCTACCAGCAGTGGTTTGCCGAAGATGTGTACGGCCAGATGAAAGCCAAACGTGCCGGGCGCGACATGTTTACCCTCCACGATGGCCCTCCGTATGCCAACGGGGATATCCACATCGGCCATGCCCTGAACAAAATCCTCAAAGATATCATCGTCAAGTACCACTATTTCCAGGGCAAAGATGTCCGCTACACGCCGGGTTGGGATTGTCACGGTCTTCCGATCGAGCAAAAAGTCGAAGAGCAGATCGGCAAGCCCAAAAAAGATGCCATGCCCGTCTCCGAGTTTCGCCAACTGTGCCGCAACCATGCTGCCAAATACATCGATTTGCAACGCGACGGATTCAAGGCACTCGGGGTACTCGGTGACTGGGACAATCCGTACGTAACGATGGATTTCAAATTTGAGGCCAACATTTACCGGACACTGTGCGACGTCGCCCGCAAAGGTCTCCTCGTCGAGCGCTCCAAACCGATCTACTGGTCGTGGGCGGCCGAGACAGCTCTGGCCGAAGCCGAAGTGGAGTATCAGGACAAAGAGGACTACTCGATCTATGTAGCCTTTGAGATGAGCGACAAAGCCAAGCAGGATCTCGATCTCCCGGAAAAAGCGGCGATGGTCATCTGGACGACGACCCCCTGGACACTGCCGGCCAACACGGGAATCTCCCTCAACCCTGAGGCGATGTATTTGCTGACCGAAGATGGCTACATCGTCGCCGAAGAGCGCCATGCCGCTCTCGTCGAAGAGGGGGTCGTCGGTGCCCATTCCGGACGCAAGATCAGCGCCAAAGAGCTCGAAAACATGCTGGCAATCAACCCTCTCAACGGCCGAAGCTCCCACATCATCCTCGGTGAGCACGTTGAGCTCAGCGGGGGAACCGGAGCGGTTCACACAGCAGGTGGACATGGAGAGGATGACTACTTCGCTGGGCTCAAGTACGGCCTGGAAATCCTCATGCCGGTCGATGACAAAGGGCGCTATGATGAGAGTATCATTGGGCATCAGCTCATTCCTGAACCGGAGAAATTTGTCGGGATGCATGTGTTCAAAGCCAACGAACCGATCCTGGAGCTTCTCGGAGACAGCCTCCTGAAAGTGAGCAAATTTACCCACTCGTATCCCTACTGCTGGCGTACCAAAAAGCCAGTAATCTACCGGGCAACTCGTCAGTGGTTTATCGCCGTTGATCAGGCACCCAATGGTGCAGAGAAAAGTTTGCGTGACTTGGCAATGGAAGGGATCGACAACACAACTTTCTACCCCGACTGGGGGCGCAATCGGATCGGCTCGATGGTGGAGCAGCGGCCGGATTGGTGTATCTCCCGTCAGCGGACGTGGGGGGTGCCGATCGCGTTTTTCCGGGACAAGAAGACGCACGACGTGATCTTCGACGATGCGGTGCTCGATCATGTGGCCGATATTTTCGAGCGTGAGGGATGCGATGCGTGGTACGACCGTCCTATTGCAGAGCTCCTGCCCGAGGGGACAGCCTACAATCCTGATGATCTGGAAAAAGTCGATGACATCCTCGACGTGTGGTTTGACAGTGGCTCGACGTGGAATGCGGTGCTCAAAAGTGGCAACTACGATGCCGGACATTTCCCTGC
>JALVWV010000199.1:6411-9769 GCA_027023145.1 Campylobacteraceae bacterium
CGGCGATCAACTTCCATCCCCCGTATGGGTCGATCCTCACTCATGGATTCACTGTCGATGAGAAGGGTGAGAAAATGTCCAAATCCAAGGGCAACGTCGTCGCGCCTCAAAAGGTCACCCAGCAGTACGGCTCAGAGATCCTCCGCCTGTGGGTGGCACTGAGCGACTATCAGGGCGATCTGAAGATCTCAGACGGCATCCTCAAGCAAACCGCCGAGCAGTACCGCAAGATCCGCAATACGTTCCGCTTCCTGCTTGCCAACGTGGACGATCTGGACAGCGTGGTAGCTCCCGAAGCGTATGGAGAGCTCGATCGCTGGATTCTGCGCAAAGCACGAGCAGTATTTGCCGAAGTCAAAGCGAGTTTTGATCGGTACGATTTCCTCCGTGGATTCGCTCTGCTCAACCACTTCCTCACCAACGAGCTCAGCGGCATCTATATGGATGTCTGCAAAGACCGCCTCTACACCGAACGCGCCGACAACCCCACCCGCCGCAGCGCCCAGTCAGCCATGGCGCTCATCGCCCGCTCGATGCTCGCCCTCATCGCCCCGGTGCTCACCTACACTGCCGATGAGATCCTCGAATACGCTCCGGCCGTTTTCAAAGGCGATATGGAGTCGGTTTTTGATCTTGAGTATGTTGAGATTCCCGAAGTGGCCGAGAGCTTCGATGACACCCTCATGCTCGCCGCCCGCGAAGCTCTCTCCGAAGAGGTGGATCGCCTCAAAAAAGAGAAGATCATCAAATCAACCCTGGAGCTTGAGATCGCCGGAGACGTGGATGCCTTTACCATCACCGATGCCAAAGACCTCGAAGACTGGTTTGTCGTCAGTGCAGTGGTGAACGCTTCCGTCGGCGAAGAGCTCGGCCGCTTCGAAGCCGACGGCCACACCTACACCCTCCACCGCGCCACCCACGCCAAATGCCCCCGCTGCTGGCGCTACACCGCACTGGACGAAGAGCATGTCTGCGCCCGTTGTGCCGAGGTACTTGGGTAATGTTTGACCTCAGCCAACCTGTCCCCACCAGCGTGATTGTCGGATCGATTGCGTTTATTTTTGTGCTTGTTGGGATTGGGTTGGGGGTTGTGGGGTATTATAAGCGAAAATTAGAAGTTAGAAAGTAGACGTTAGAGATTTTTCATCGTTTCTATGCGGCACGTGAAAATAAGAAAAATCTCTTTAAAAAGATTGGGATTTATCATCATGAGCAAGAAGCAATTATTCCGTCAAGCAACCCTCGATATCCTCCCACTTGCTGTTGCCGTAATTCCATGGGGGATTTTGAGTGGTGCTATCGGGGTTGGGATTGGCTTGACCTTCTGGCAGGCGCAAGGGATGTCGATGTTTGTATTCGCCGGGGCAGCACAGCTCTCAGCCATGACACTCATGGGGGCAGGAGCCGGTTGGTTGGCGATCAACGGATCAGTCTTTGCGATCAGCTCTCGGCACATGCTCTATTCACTTGATTTGCGAAAAGATGTCTACACTCTACCTGTAAAATGGAGAGTGGTGTTGGCGTTTTTTCTTACGGATGAAATGTATGCGGTTACCAAAGCGTATCACGACAAGCACAAAAGGTTTTCTCCTTGGTACTCTTTGGTTGCAGGGAGTGTTTTTTATCTGTTTTGGAATGTATCCACGCTTGTAGGCATTGTTATGGGAGAGAAAATAGGACATTTGGAAAACCTGGGGCTTGACTTTGCCATCGTCGCTGTCTTCATCGCCATTACAGCGGCGAATTTGAGGCAGCTTTCGATGATAGCTGCCACCATCACGAGTGGTGTGGCGGCTATCTATTTCAAAGAAATCATGCCGGACGGCTATGTCATCATTGCTTCACTTCTTGGTATGAGTGCTGGATATTTGGTCAGCAGGATATTTCGATGAATACTTGGCTCTTGATTGGCTTGATGTCTTTTGTGACCTTTGCCAACCGGTATGTGTTTTTCTCCAAAACAATCACCTACCACCCCGGTGAGAAGTTCAAAACATTTTTAAGCTTTTCGGCTCAGGCGATTTTGACGGCACTGTGGGTACCGATTGTGTTCCATTGGCACGATGCAGGAACCATCAGTGTCACCAATACCCACTATTTGATTTCGACGCTTTTCGTGTTGGTCTTGAGCTTTTTTAGGGTCAACATGCTTCTCGTCGTTCTGATGGGTCTGTCGTTGTTTTTTGCGCTGAAATTTTGGGGTTGACGAACACCTGTGCTTTTGGAAAATAGAGAGTTCTTTTTTAGAGAATTGACAGAAGACTAAGCATCCAAAATTAACATTGCGGCACGCAGAATAACAGGAAGCCGCTCCGTAATCACATCTTCAACAACATACAAATCTACTCCCTCATAATCATGCGCAATAAAATTTCTGAGCTCATAACTCCCTTTGATATCCTGCTTTTCAAAATGGGAGAGAATTTCAAGTTCACCACTATGTAGCAGTTTGTCAAATTGCTCAGCAATCGAAGTGAGGTGCATCAATATGGCAGCTCTACCTTTTTCTTCGTCTTCGAGTGCCTTATCTGCTGATCCATATTCTCTAACAATGTTATCGATAAACTCGATTTTCTTTCGGATATTTTCAATACGACTGATCGCTTTTTTGCTATGCATAGATCAACTCACTTTGTATTTGCTTTTTAAAAGGTGACGGACTGTCCAGATCAAAAATATCGATCTTTCGGTGAAAGGTTTGACGCAGATTTTCACGCAGGGATGCAAGCAGTTCAAAGTAACCATAGGCATTGATTTATGTTCGCAATGCCTCACTCTTGGCGATGGCAATATCTATGTCGCTGTACGGGGTTGGCTTCTCGCTCGCATAACTGCCAAAAAGGGCGATTTGCTCAATCCCCTCTGCTTTTAGCTGTGGTTTGAGTTCTCGAAGTTTTTGCAGTATGGTTTCTCTTGTTGGTTTCATGGAAGTATTATAGCACAGTTTTAACGAAGTTGCTTCTGTTGTTTTCCCTCAAAAATTAAAGCTATTATGTTTTGTGAGCACCTCTATAAACTCACATTTTTCACTCATGCTGTATCTCCTGAGACGGTGAAAGAACTCAGGAATTTTGAAGCAGGAACTTCAGTCCCGCACAAAGAATCCCCATAAAATGGTGCCATTTTAACGGGGCTAAAGCCCCTACTCCTTAAAAGTGCGTGTTCTTTCACAGTCTCTCCTGATGTAATGCATGGGTTACAATCGGGAGATATAGAACCCATTTGTTGAATAATGCACATCCCACACCTCACATAGGCTATAATACGCCATCAAATCTCAGGAATCCCACATGGCCTACATTGACCTTTTTGATATTGACAAAAATTACGACGTGAAGCCCATCTTTAAAGGGATGAA
>JALVWV010000200.1 GCA_027023145.1 Campylobacteraceae bacterium
GACCCGGGATTTTTTGATCTGCTGGGCTTGATTGTACTCGATGTAAATCTTCGCTGTTGCGAAGAGGAACGTCGTAATCGCCGGGCCAAGAATCATCCCCCAGAACCCATAACTCCCCATCCCAGCCAGAATCGAGAAGAAAATCACGAATTCATTGATGCTGGTCGTGTTTTCGAGAAGGTCTTCCTTCATCACTTTGATGATGATCGGCTTGACAAACGTATCGGCGATCACCGAGATCACAATGATGGAGTAGAGGGCGATGGTTAGCGCCGTCTGTGTGTTGATCTCACTCCACGCATACAGCGACAGCGGAATCCAGACGATCGCACCCCCCACAATGGGGATAAGCGAAGCAAATCCGTAGATTACTCCAAACACCAGACCGTTGAAATCAAAATAGCTTACAAACATCCCAAAAAGGAACCCCTCAAAAATCGCCGTGACCACGATCGAATAAAACACCACTTCCATCGTCGAAGCTACTTCACCGATCATCTTTTCGCTGCGGGAGAAAGAGACCGGAAGCAGTGACTGAATCAGCGCAAAAAAGCGCTCACTGTAGTAGTTGATAATCGCATAAAATGTGATCACTAGGCCCACTTCCTTAAGAAAACCAAGCCCTGCACCTCCCATTTTGGTGACATATAGGGTGCCCTCTTTGATGTATCCGGCGATCTTGTCCCCCTGGAGATACTCATTGACCCAGCCGGAGAGGTAGGGGATGTCGTGGGTAAACTCTTTGATTTTGGCTACGACATGGTGGATCATCTCCTTGTCAATGTGGCTGGCGTAGGTCACCCCCGTCGTTGCGATGTAGATAATCGGAGCCACCATCAGGACAAAGAGTAGGATGGTCGCTGAGAGGGTTCCTAGCTTGTTGGAGTGGAGCCGAGTGACGAGATAATGGGTTAGATTAGAGGTCGCCATGACAAGAAGTGCTGCGACACTAATCGAGAGTAAAAAAGGTTGATAGATGCTGAAAGCCGCCCAGACTGCGACGGCGAAAAGGATCATGATGATGCCGTTAGTTCTCTCCAAAAAGTCCCCCTTGATTGATGTGAAGCGGAGTGAGACGGAAATGCGTGTAGGTTTTCTCTGTTGCGATCCGACCGCGTGCTGTACGTTCAATGTAGCCGTTGGCGATCAGATAGGGCTCGAGGACGTCTTCGATCGTCCCCTCATCTTCACTCAGCGCTGCGCCGATCGTACTCAGTCCTATTGGTTTGCCTTTGGCAGAGACCAACAGCTCCAAGAGGCGGATATCCTGCTCGTCAAACCCGATATCGTTGACACCCAGCTCATCAAGTGCGTATTGCGTCCGTGCTATTTCGATTCGTGCTTCATCTGCCACTTCGGCAAAATCCCGTACCCGGCGCAGCAGGCGCAGAGCAATCCGCGGGGTACCCCGTGAGCGACGGGCAATCTCATGTGCTGCATCTCTGGCAGTAGGTTTACCAAGCTTGAGCGCCGCCTGCTCGATAATAGTACCCAACTCTTCGGAGGTGTAAAACTGCATCCGAAAATGCATCCCGAAGCGCTCCCGAAGGGGGTTGCTCAGCATTCCGGCACGGGTCGTGGCACCAATTAGGGTAAAACGGGGAAGGTCGATCTTGACCGTCTGTGCTGCCGGGCCGGAGCCGATGATGATGTCGAGGCGAAAATCCTCCATCGCCGGATAGAGGATCTCTTCGATCGCCGGACTCATCCGATGGATCTCATCGATGAAGAGGATGTCCCCCTCCTCAATGTTGGTCAGCAGCGCTGCGAGATCACCGGATTTTTCGATCATGGGTGCGGCAGTGGTCTTGATGTTGGCCCCCATCTCGGTGGCGATGATGTTGGCTAGGGTGGTCTTGCCCAGACCCGGAGGACCGAAGAAGAGGATGTGATCGAGTGCTTCATTCCGTTTGCGGCTCGCCTCGATAAACACCTTAAGATTCTTTTTAATCTTCTCCTGTCCGATGTACTCGTCCCATGAGCTTGGACGCAAGCTCAGCTCATACGACGACTCCCCTTCGAACTTCTCGATCTCGACCATCCGTTCCATTTAAGCACTCCTTTGGAGTGCAGAGGGTAGAGGGTAGAGGGTAGTGGGTAGAAACAGAGTGTGCCATAAAAGTTTTTTGTCAAAAAGCATATAGAAATTCTTCATATTCATACCTCATTCCTCATTTAATAACTGTGCTCCTCGTCCGGAAAAGCTCGGCTTTTCACCTCATCGCGATATTGGCCGAGTGCTTCACGGATGCGGTCGGCTCCGTTGAGGTAGCGCTTGACAAATTTGGGCTTGAAGGTTTCGAAAAAGCCAAACATATCGCTCCACACCAGCACCTGGCCGTCGGTGACATTGCCCGCTCCGATGCCGATGGTGGGGATGGTGAGTGCCTCCGTGATACGCCGGGCTGCTTCGGTCTTCATCCCCTCAAGCACCATGGCAAACGCCCCAGCCGCCTGAAGCGCCAGGGCATCGTCTATAAGCCGCTCGATGTCAGCTTCGTCCTTGCCAACAATGTGGTATCCCCCTTCGGCTCGTACCGACTGAGGCATGAGCCCAATGTGCGCAACCACCGCAATGCCGTGATGGGTCAAATGGCGCACGAGTGGCGCCCGCTCCGCTCCCCCCTCGATCTTGATCGCCTGGGCATCGGTCTCGCTGTACACCCGCACCGCATTGGCGAGTGCCTGTTCTTCGCTCAGGTACGACCCAAACGGCATGTCAAAGACAATGAGTGGAAGCTTGGCGCCGTTGCAGACCGCCTGAGTATGGTAAATCATTTGATCCATCGTCGCACTCAGCGTATCGGCCTTGCCAAGAAAACTCATATTGAGGCTGTCTCCGACAAGGATCATCTCCACCTCGCCATCAAACAGCTGCGCAAACAAAGCATCATACGCCGTCACCATCGTGATCGGCTCTTTACCTTTCATTGCGGCAATGGTATTGACCGTCACTCGCTTCTCGATACGGGGGGTGTGGATGCTCATCTTCTTTCCTGCGAACCTGTTTTTTATGTAATATTAAGACATAAATGGTGTGCTATTGCACACCCTACGCGTCTTTCCCAACACAAAGAGGGTTTTGGCTGACGGGTGGGAGGAAAAGGCATGGGCAAGAGCACGTAAATCAGAAACAAAACGATTCATTCGTACCACAAAATACGATTACGCATCTCTTGCTTGCCTTTTCCTCCCGTCCGGCGGCCAATCCCTCTTTGACCGACCTCATTTTATCTAAAAAATGTATAATACCACGAAATGATACAAACCAAGAAACCATTATGGAAATCATCATGAAAAAACTTGTAGCCTACATCACCACCGGATATCCCGAAAAATACTTCACTGTTGATCTTGCGTTGGCGCTGGCCGAAGCGGGGGTTGATACCCTTGAGATGGGAATCCCCTTCTCCGATCCCGTAGCCGACGGTCCCATCATTGAACAGGCTAACCTCCGCTCCCTCCAAAATGGATTCAAACTCGACGATCTCTTTGAAATCTCCCGCGAGATTGGCCCCATGGTCGATACCCTCTGGATGGGCTATTTCAACCCGTTTTATCACAAGGGGATGGAAACCTTCATTGCCAAAGCCCAGGTAGCAGACATACACGGCTTCATCATCCCCGACCTCCCTTATGAAGAGGCGCAGCCCTACAAACCCATGATCGAAGCAGCTGGGCTCAGTCTGATCGACTTCATCGCCCCCACCGATACACCGGAGCGGATTGCCATGATCGCCAAAGATGCCCGCACATTCCTCTATCTCGTCGCCTATGCCGGGATCACCGGCAGCGGCCAGGCTGAAGATCTCACCCCCATCATCGAGCAGATTCGCATCCACACCGATACCCCCATCTATGTCGGATTTGGTGTCAACGAAAAAACAGCCAAAGAGAAGGCACAAGGGGTCGATGGCGTCATCGTCGGCTCCGCCTTCGTCAAGGTACTGATGGATGATCTCCTCACCCCTACCCACAAGATCGCCAAAGTGGTCGAAATGGCACGAGAGATTAAAGCGAGGATCAACGAATAATGGACTACTTTGTCTGGAATGTTGATCCCAATATTTTCCACTATGGTGCACTGCAGCTGCGCTGGTACGGTGTCCTTTTTGTGGGCTCTTTTTTCATCGGCCTAGCCATCACCAAGTGGATTTTCCGGCGCGAAGGCAAGCCCGTGGACACCCTCGACAACCTTCTTCTCTATGCCATCGTCGGCACCGTCGTCGGCTCACGGCTCATGCACTGTCTGGCCTACGAGCCCGATTATTACCTCTCCCATCCCCTCGAGATCCTCAAAGTCTGGAAAGGGGGTCTCGCCAGCCATGGAGGGCTCATCGGTGTCATGATCGCCCTCTACCTCTATGCCCGCCGTTATCACCTCTCTTATCTCTGGCTGATCTCGCGCCTCACATTGCCGGGGATGATCGTCGCCGCCTCCGTACGGATCGGCAACTTCTTCAATTCCGAGATCCTTGGTCTTCCGACACAGGTTCCCTGGGCCGTCATCTTCAAACGGGTAGACATGGTTCCCCGCCATCCGGTGCAGCTCTATGAGGCCGGATCGTATCTGTTGATCTTTCTCATCCTCCTTGTCTTTTACCTCCGCAGCCGTCCCCAAACAGCGACACGCTACCTCCCCGGTATCTTTGCGGTGCTGCTGTTCGGGGCACGGTTTGTCCTCGAATATTTCAAAACCCGTCAAGCTGACTACACCACATCGCTTCCGTTTACTACCGGCCAATTGTTAAGCATCCCCGTCATCCTCGTCGGCCTCATTTGGATTGCTTGGGCTTTTTATGGAAATAAAGTGAGAAGCGAGAAGTGAGAAGTGAGAAGTTGAGGGCTTCTTCTGAAGCCCTCTCTCTGGGTATCGACATCGGCTCTACTACGGTCAAATACGTCCTCTGTGACGCAAACTTCACCATCCTCGACAAAGCCTATACCCCCCACGATACCAAGCAGGTCGATACCCTTCTGGAACTCCTGACCGATTTACAACGGCGACAACCCGATCGTTACAATGCGATTGACAAAGCCTACATCACTGGCTCAGGAGCCGCACGCATCGCTCCGGCCATCCAAGCCCGTTTCGTACAGGAAGTCAATGCCGTTGTCCTAGCGGTTGAACATTTACATCCCGATGTACGCTCGGTTGTTGAGCTCGGAGGGCAGGATGCTAAAATCATCCACTTCAAAGAGCGCGAAGACGGCACCAAAAACGTCCTCACCTCCATGAACGACAAATGCGCCTCCGGCACCGGAGCTACGATCGAAAAGTGCACCATGAAAGTCGGCGTAGAGCTCGACGAGCTCTCAGAGCTTACGTTTAAAGACGATGCCCTGCACCATGTCGCCGCCAAATGCGGCGTCTTCGCCGAGACCGATGTGGTCAACCTCGTCAAAAGCTCCGTGCCCGCTGACGAGATCATGAACTCCCTCGCCGATGCCATCGTCATGCAAAACCTCACCGTGCTCACCCGGGGCAATACTCTCCTGCCCACCGTCCTGCTCCTCGGCGGCCCCAATACCTACCTGCCGTTTCTTCAAGATGCCTGGCGCAAGCGGATCCGGGAGCTCTGGGATGAGCGGGGCATCGCGTACGATCCCGAACAGATCGAGACGCTGA
Source organism: Campylobacteraceae bacterium (assembly GCA_027023145.1). Lineage (GTDB taxonomy): Bacteria > Campylobacterota > Campylobacteria > Campylobacterales > Sulfurovaceae > S017-3. The sequence continues at coordinate 5,630 of JALVWV010000200.1, forward strand.
TCACCGTTCCGGATAATGCCGTCTATTATGCAGCTCTGGGTGCCGTGATCTTCGGGCAGGGAGAATCGACCCATCAGGAACCCTTCACCGGACTCACCGGACTCGAAGCCCTGCGCCACACCGGTATCGGTGCAGACAATCCCTATCACGATGCGCCGCTGGTGCGTAATGCTGAGGAGTTAGCAGCCTTCCGTTCCCGCTACACCATCCCCCCCTTCACCCCGACACTCCCGCAAGAACCTGTGACGTGTTTTCTCGGAATTGACGGAGGCTCCACCAGCTCCAAAGCCGTCCTCATCGATGCAAAAGGGGAACTGCTCCTCAAGGTCTATCAACTCTCCGGCGGCAATCCCATCCAAGATACGATCGACCTCCTGCGGCAGATCGATGCCTTTGACCCTAGGGCACACTATCAGATCGCCGGACTGGGAGTCACCGGCTACGCGGCTGATGTCCTCGAAGGGGCACTCCGAGCTGATGCCAACATCGTCGAAACCATCGCCCATATGAAAAGCGCCCAGGCGATCTTCGGTGAGAGTGTCGATGTCATCTGCGACATCGGCGGGCAGGATATCAAAGTGCTCTTCCTTGAAAACGGCATGATGAAAAACTTCCGCCTCTCCAACCAATGCAGCGCTGGCAACGGCATGCTCCTCCAATCGATGGCCAAACAATTCGGCGTCCCCATTGAGGCATTTGCCGACACGGCCTTTCGTGCACACGAAGCCCCCAAGTTCAACTACGGATGTGCCGTATTCCTCGACACCGACCGCGTCACCTTCCAAAAAGAGGGCTACCCCAAAGAAGCCCTCTTCGCTGGCATCGCCAAAGTCCTCCCCAAAAATGTCTGGCAATATGTCGTCCAAGCCCCTTCTCTTGCCGCACTGGGCAAACATTACGTTCTTCAGGGAGGCACCCAGTACAACCAGGCTGCCCTCAAAGCCCAAGTCGACTACATCCTTTCCGAAGTTCCCGGCGCGCGGGTTGATGTCCATCCTCACTGTGGAGAGGCGGGTGCCATCGGCGCGGCTTTGGAGGCCCGAGATCGGGTAGAGCGTACCGGAGAGAGTACGTTTGTTGGACTTGCCGAAGCCCTGCAACTGAGCTACACCACTCGCACCGACGAGAGCACCCGCTGCCACTTTTGCCCCAACGACTGCTCCCGCACTTTCATCGACACCCAAACCCCCTCGTCGGATACAGTACGCTACATCGCCGGTTTTGCCTGCGAAAAAGGGACGGTCGAATCACGTGAAGCCCTGCTGGAGCTGCGAAAAAACCGCAAAAATCTCCACACCACTACCCCCAACCTTGTCCACGAAGAATCGCTCCTCCTTTTTGACCCCCGCTACACCCTTCCACCCAAACCGACTGAGACAGAGATGATCGAAGACGAGCAGGTTCGTACCACACTGGGAGGATGGGGACCGACCCTGCGCCGACGCATCCGACGCCCCTTTGAGCGCAGCAGCACCGAGGCACGTGCTCGACGGCGCCAACGCACCATCGCCATCCCCAAAGCACTCAATATTTATTCTATCGCCCCCTTGCTGCGAGTCTATCTCGAAGCGCTCGAGATTGATCCTGCGCGCATCCTCTTTTCCGATTTTTCCAGCGAAGAGATGTTTCTTGAGGGAGCCAAATACGGCTCCGTCGATGCCTGTTACCCGGCCAAAGTCGCCCAAGCACACGTCCATCAGCTCCTCTTCGGCAAAAAATTTGTCCGAAAATCGGTCGATTTCATCTGGTTTCCCGCCACCGTCAACGTCCCAAACTTCCTCCATTATACCATGGCGGACAAGGCCTGCCCCATTGTCATCGGAACCCCCCGCGTGGTTTACAGTGCGTTTACCAAAGAGAACGATCTCTTCGCCCGTAGCGGGGTTGATTACATTGACGACTCGCTGAATGTCGCGGAGGTTGACTTGTTGACACAGCAGCTCTATGCGACGTGGGGGAAGCGTCTCGAGATTACCGAAGATGAAAATCGCTGGGCCGTGCGTCAAGGACTTCTGGCACTCGAAGCGACAAAACAACAGCTCATGGATCGGGGACGCACCCTCCTGCAAGAAGCCGAAGCCAAAGGTGAAGTGCTCCTGCTCCTCCTCGGACGCCCCTATCACAGTGATCCGGGGATCAACCACGACGTTCTCGACCAATTCCAGGCACTCGGGTTCAAAACCCTCTCGATCAATGCCCTCCCCAAAGATCCGGGTACCCTCGAGCGTTTGTTTGGAGAGGATGTTCGAGAGGGTCGCATCGAAGATGTGTATGACATCCGCGATGTTTGGCCCGAAAACTACTCCGCCAACTCATCCCAGAAAGTCTGGGCAGCCAAATTCGCTGCACGCCACCCCAACCTCGCCGTGGTCGATCTGAGCAGTTTCAAGTGCGGCCACGATGCTCCCACTTACGGGATCATCGACCGCATCCTCGGTGCCAGCCGCACCCCCCATCTCACCCTGCACGACATTGACGCCAATAAACCGGGCGGCTCGATCACCATCCGGGTCAAAACCTTCGCCTACACGCTTGAAGAGTATGCACGCACCTTGACAACACGATCGGATACAAACACGATACCCCATCAGGAGGTCTCAGCATGACCTGTTCTACCGTCAAAGTGGATACCGCCGGTACCGAACTCTCTTACGTGCACCAGGAGGCAACCCAATGGCAGGATCGCCATCCCGACATCGCCTACGCGCCTCCGGAGGAGAGCATCGTCCTTTTCGGAGGGCTGACTCCGTTGCAAGACCATCTCCTCTGGGCAGCCATCCAAACGATGGGGGGTAATTATGTGGCTCTCCCCACCCCGGACAACGAAGCCTTTCGCCTCGGTAAGGCCTATGGAAACCGCGGTCAATGCAACCCCACCTACTTCACCTCCGGTAATCTGATTAAATACCTCCAAGAACGCCATGAAGAGGGGATGAGTAAGGAAGAGATCGTCCGCACATACGTCTTTGCCACCGCAAGCGGCTGCGGCCCCTGCCGCTTCGGGATGTACACCACCGAGTACCGCAAAGCCCTCGAAGCGGCAGGATTTGGAGGGCTGCGTATCGAGAGCTTCGAGCAGCAAAAGGGAATTTTCCAGATGGAGGAGGGGCTGCGGGTGACCCCTTTTTCTCCCCGTTTTTTCATCATGGCCGCCAAATCGGTCATCCTCGGCGACATCCTCAATCTCATGGGCTACCAAATGCGCCCCTATGAGGTCGAAGCCGGTGCGGTCGACCGGGCGATGGAAGCTGCCAAAGACATTATTGCCGAGGCACTTCAGCACCGAAAAAATCTCGCCTACGCCATGTACCGCTGCCGAAAGCTTTTCCAGCAGATTCCCCTCGACCGTACCCGCGTCAAACCCAAAGTCATGGTCATCGGCGAATTTTGGGCAGCGATGACCGAGGGGGACGGCAACTATCATCTTCACCGCTTTTTGGAGGAGGAGGGCGCCGAGGTGATCCCTCAGCTCTTGATCAACCGCTTTCTTTTGAGCATTTGGGAAGCCAAATATGACCTCATCAAACACGCCACTCTCCCCGACACTTCGCGCCCAAAGATCGATTTTGGTCATCCGAAAAAACGGTCGATGATCCAGGCGACCAAGTTGGCGGTCAAGGGCTACTTCACCCTCTACGCCCGCGCCATCGGACTGCGCAACTACGCGTTACCCAACATGGAAAAACTCTACGAGCTCTCTCGCGATTATTACCCGGTCGATTCCGACGGTGGTGAAGGGCATATGGAGGTCGCCCACCTCATCGAAGCGGTCGAAGAGAACCTCGCCCACCTCGTCATCTCCGTCAAGCCTTTCGGCTGCATGCCCTCCTCGGCGGTCAGCGACGGCATCCAGTCGCTCATTACCGCCCGATACCCCAATGCCAACTTCCTCGCCATCGAAACCTCCGGAGAGGGAGCGGCGAACTTTTACAGCCGGGTGCAGATGGCGTTGTTCAAGGCGAAAGAAGCAGTCAAAAGTGAGGAAGTATAAATTGAACCCTCCGAAAAATTCCCCATCCAAGCATGAAGCCAGGATGACAGATCT
>JALVWV010000201.1 GCA_027023145.1 Campylobacteraceae bacterium
AGCAGCAACTCGTTCATGTTAAATGGCTTGGTGAGGTAATCATCCCCGCCTCGGTCAAACCCCTCCTCGACCTCCCGCTCCTGATCCTTCGCACTGACAAAGATCACCGGAATGTCATAGCCGATCTTACGAAGGTGCGCGACAAACTCACTCCCCTCCACCCCTGGTAGATTACGATCGACGATCATTAGATCAACGCGCTCTTCTTCGAGCAGATCCTCCACCCGCTTGGTGGAGAGAAATCCGGTCACACTGTAACCAGCTTTTTGGAGATGGTACTCCTCGAGTTCAAGAAGGTCGGCTTCGTCTTCGATGATGATAATATGAGCTTGGGTCATGGTCAGCGGTACCTTCCGGGTATTAGAGCTTGAGCTTCCCGCCTTGATTGGCGAAATAGATCAGCTTGACAATGGTGACACTGCGATCGGAAACCCGCTCGATCTTGCGCATGGTTGCCAGATAGCGTACCAATTCGCTGGCGTGATCCGGCGTCGCGTAGATTTGCTGAATGGTGTCTTTCTCAACGAGGCTGAAGATATCGTCGCATTTGCTCTCTTCGACGTTGACACGACGGTACAGCTCTTCGAGTTCCTCGGTAGGCTCTTCCATTGCGATCGATTCGACTGCCGCCCGCAAGGAGGCGAGTGCGCTGCGCTGAAACGCCAGTGAATTGTCCTGGATCAGCTCCATGGGAAGGTCACTGGCGATCAGTACGCGGACATTTTTGGCGTAGTTGCGGATGTAGTCGGTAATGCGTGTCAACTCTCCGGCGATTTTGAAATAGGCCACCACTACCCGCAGGTCGCGGGCTTCGGGAGAAAAGAGCGCCAAGGTTTTGATAATTTCATTGTCGATCTTGTTGTTTCGGTCATGGGTGTTCTTGAGCAGCGTGCGTGCCTCGGCAGCCTTCGCGTCGTCTCCGTTGGTGCAGGCTTCCAATGTCATTTCGTATGCGGTGAGGGCATCCTGCGCCAGCTTTGTGATCCTTTTTTGCGATTTCTCAAGGATTTTTCTGTAGTTTTCAAGCATTATCCAAACCTCCCTGTGATGTAATCTTCGGTCAATTTCTGGTCGGGATTGAGGAAGATTTTCGATGTCTTATTGTACTCAATCAAATCTCCAATGTACATAAAAGCGGTGTAGTCACTCAGACGACTGGCCTGCTGCATGTTGTGGGTGACGATGGCGATGCTGACCTCTTTTTTGAGCTCGGAGATCAGCTCTTCGATTGCACCGGTGGAGATGGGATCGAGCGCGGAGGTCGGCTCATCGAAGAGGAGTACCTCGGGCTTGAGTGCCACCGCCCGGGCGATGCAGAGGCGCTGCTGCTGACCGCCGGAGAGCCCCATGGCGCTATCGTTTAGGCGGTCTTTGGTCTCGTTCCAGATCGCCGAGCCTTGAAGCGCTGCGACCACCCGCTCTTCGATGTCGGATTTGTTTTTCATCCCGGAGAGTTTGAGCCCGTACGCGACATTTTCGAAGATGGTCATCGGAAATGGGGTGGGCTTTTGGAAAATCATCCCCACCCGTTGGCGCAGTCGGATGAGATCGTTCTCTTTTTTGAGTTCGAGGATGTCCTCCATCGCCGTTTCTTCAGGGTTGGATAGAAGGATACGCCCTTCGTAACGGTTGCCGGGATACAGATCGTGGATGCGGTTCATGGCACGCAGCAACGTCGATTTGCCGCAGCCACTTGGGCCGATGAGTGCGGTGATTTTGTTGCGTCGGATGGGGAGGTTGATGCCGTGTAGCGAAGGCTTCGGCGCTCCTGGATAGGTGTAGGTAAGGTTTTCCACCCGCATGACATCCTTCTGCTTGGTCTCGGCTTCCATTACGTTTGATGGGGAAAGGGCTTCGGTACTCATGGATCGGTCTCCTTGGGATTAGTGCTTGTGGCGGGTGAGGTAACGACCGCCGAGATTGATGATGAGGACAATGACCGTCAGAATAAACGAGGCTGCCCACGCCAAATCCTGACTGGCCGCATCGGGGTACGTGGCGAGGTTGTAGATGCTCACGGTGAGCGAAGGAAATTGACCGCTCATGTCCATCGTAAAAAACTGGTTGTTTGCCGAGGTGAACAGCAGCGGCGCCGTCTCGCCGATGATCCGGGCAAAGGAGAGGAGGATCCCGGTGGTGATCCCCACTTTAGCCGCCCGTAGGACGATTTGGAGGATGATCTTGTGCTTGCTGCCACCGAGTGCGATCCCTGCTTCACGCAGCTCTTTTGGGACGAGGGCGAGCATGTTGTCGGTGGTGCCGATGATGATGGGCACCATCATGATCGCCAGCGCGATGCTCCCCGCCCAGCCGTTGTACCCGCCAAACGGATCAACAAACAGGGCATAGACAAACACCCCGATGACGATCGACGGTGCCGACATCATCACGTCGCTGAGATTGCGCAATGTGGCGGCAAGTTTGGGGCTTTGGCTGTACTCCCGCAGGTAGATACCGGCCATAACCCCCAGCGGTACAGCGATGAGTGTCGCCAGAAGTGCCATGGTGAATTGTCCGACGATGAGGTTCCGTATCCCCCCGTTGACCAAGTCGTGGGTGAAGGTACTCAGGTGGGTACTGCTGATCCCTTTGAAAACTAACGTCGTCAAGATCCACAGCAAAAAACCGATCCCGATCACCGCCGAAGCCGTCGAAAGGAGAAGAATGAGCCTATTGAGCATCAAGCGGTTCATTTGACCCCCCTTCCGAGGAAATAAAATTTGGCCAGTGAGATGATGATAAAACTCACAACAAACAACAGAAGTGCCAGTAGATACATCGAAGAGAGTTCCAAATCCTGTGCTTCGGAGAAATTGTTGGCCAGCAAGACGGGGATCGAGGTGGTTGGGTCGGTGATCTTGGAAGGGAATTTGAAGACCGAACCGATCAGAAACGCTACCGCCATCGTCTCACCGAGTGCGCGTCCCAGTGCCAGAATGATCGAGCCGATGATCCCCCCTTTGGCATAGGGCATGACGATATCCTTGACCACCTCAAACGTGGTGGCTCCCATCGCATAGGCTGATTCCTTGAGCACTGGCGGGGTGGTGTTCATCGCATCCCGGGTGATAGCGGCCATAAAGGGGATGATCATGATCGCCAAGACGATCCCGGCGGTGAGCAAGCCCACCCCGTTGCCCCCAAAGGTATGCTGGATAATGGGGGCAAAATAAAACAACCCCCACATTCCGTAGATGATGCTCGGGATCGCCGCCAGCAGCTCGATGGCAACCCCCACCGGCTTGACAAGATTCTTGTGGGCAATCTCAGTGAGGAAAATAGCAATCCCCATCGACAAGGGTACTGCAATCACCATCGCAATGAGGGTCGTCAGCAACGTTCCGGCAATCGGAATCAATCCGCCAAACACTCCCCCCTCATCATCCTCGCCCGGCTCCCACTGATCGATGCGCAAAAAATCCCACCCAAACGTGTGCATGGCATCCTGCGCATAATGAAACAGGATCACAAAGATCCCCAACAGGATAAAAAACGATAACGTCGCGGAGAGAAACGAAACGTTTCGGAAGAGTTTGCCGCCCACGGGGTGTCCTTGAAGTTTTTCGCGATTATAATCTGTCTCGGTTACAAATCGGTTACAAAATCGGTCACTTATTCCTGCACAATCGGTGTGCGTATATGAGTCGACTGCCCGCGTTTGATGGTCTTGAACACATTGCTCATCGGTGCGACGTTGGCATCACGACCGTAGATGAAGCTTTGCTCTCCGACCATGACTTTGTACCCTTTGTCGAGTCCAAGTGCTCGTTTTTTAGAGGGAAGCAGCAGGAGGCTAATGTCATGGTGAAGCCGGGAGACCATCTCTGCCTTGAGCGTACCATTGGCATCGAAAAATTTCTGCTGCACCTCATCGTTATCTCGAAATTCATTCCCCGAGTGATTTTGACGGAGGTAAAAGCTGTATTCGTACACATGAGGATGCCCGAGGTAGGAGGCTTTTGGCTCCGGGATCCCCTTGAGCCCTTTTTGGCTCCAGTGGTTCCATCCATATTTGATCCCATTGGGGTCAACGCCCTGTAATTTTCGTGGAAAAGCATAGGTGCTGTCGGTGGTCGCGCCCACACCGGCATGGCATCCCATACAATTGATCGTCTCTTCGTGGGTCTGAGGGCGCAGTACCCCTTGTTTGTCTTCGATGAAGCCTTGATAGACCCAGCCCGTGCCGGTCTGAAGCCCCTCTTCGTAGTTGCCCTGCCATATCTCTGCCTGGGTCTGGCTCTGCTGGTTCACTTCCGATTCCCACAATTCACTTTGGGCGTTGCGATTCAGATCGCTGTAGGTGTGCCACTCTGTTTTGCGGGCATAGCGCAGCTCTTTCATCCGTGCCGCCATCGTGACCGATCCTGCGTGGTCATCCCAGTCGAGGTAGCGTACCGAGTGGAGAAACTCTGTCCCCTCCGGGTACAACCCGCCCGCCAGATGGACCTGTCCCCGCTGCAATGCCGCTTTGGCTTGCCCCACATACGACATGTCTCGGAAAAAGTTTTTGCCCGAAAAGACAATCTGTTTGGCGCGATCCATTTGACCGTTTTGGTTGAGATCCACTCCGTACTGCGCTTCGTCGATCGCATGGGGGAGAGAGATGGTCTTTTGCTTGAGCACTGCTTCGACGATGGAGAGGTTCAGCGCATAAGTTTCCCGGTCGAAATGTCCGTCCATCGTAGTGCCAAACCGTTTCGGCAGTCGGATCAGCACATCGTCCGTCGAGCCGTTGGTCGGCCAGAAGGTTCCCAAAAACGGATAATAACGAAACGCTCTCCAGCCGGTCAGCACCCCCTGAGGATCATGGTCAAACCCCTCTGCATCAAAATGGTAATAGCAGTCAGGCCGGTACCCTCGCCAGTCTTTGGGGAGCATGGATGCCAGGGCGATGCTCCCGTCGTCCTTGAAATAGTTGGAATCACGTACATATTTCAGGATCGCGGCATCGGAGATCTTGGCGACGGCAGCCCGACGGTCTTTGAAAAGATTGGTGTAGGGGTTTTTGAGGATCTCCATGGGGAAGTTGTATTCCAGCTGCAAATCGCTGTCATTGGTATAGTTGGGGGTTTTCCCTTTGGTGTGGCAGCTGTAGCACGGGTTGAAGGTGTGATGCGTTTGGTTGTCCTCGACTTTGGTGTAGCACATTGAGGTGATGTAGGCTGCCCGTTCATTGTCGATCCGTTGGTAGTGGATGTGATTGGCACGTTCCAAACCCTGGATATACTCCGCTTTGATCGGGGATGCATATCCAGAACTCACAAGCAGCAGGCTGACGAGACTCAAGGGTATTCGTTTCATAATGGGGATCTCCTGTAAGGCAATATCGTGATGTGAGCCCAGCACCACTGTTTCAATCGGGAGCAGGGACTTCAGTCCCGTTGTGCAGAGCCGAAGCCCTGCCTCCAGGTTGGATTCATTCTTGCTGGGTTACTCGGTGACCGGTTGCTACTTGAGGACGTTGGCAGGTATGTCATCCATGTAGCCGATGAAGGCTTTGAGCTGATCGGGGGTAGCGTTTTCGAGGAGGGCGCTGTTGGGCTTGCTCCCATCTGCCGCTTTGGGATTGTCTTTGAACGGATGCTGGGCATCGACAAACAGCACACCTTTATCACCCACAATCCCTTTCTCCAGACCGGTCACCTCAGCGCCGATAGGGAGGGAGGCGATGCGGGTCATCTGGTGGGTTTTGACATTGTACGCCCAAAGCATGTTGTTGACATGATAGGTGGTGTCTTCACCGATGAGGAGGATGTCGTGCCCGAGGAATTTGATGTTGTCCGCATTGGCGATGCCCTCAGGATCACAGGCCCACTGATCGGCGTTGGCTTCACCCTTTTTCAGAGGGATACCGACGACCAACGCCTTCATCGAAGTGGCATTGTAGCTGTCATCGAGAGGCAATTCGTACACGCCGCCACATTTGTTTTTATGGACGCGGATGTCGTTGGTGGATTCTTCACCTTTGTAGTTGTCTTCCATACTTTTTTTGATTTGGCTCATGGCGATGTAGAGGACGTTTTTCTCAGGATTGTAGGTCAACCCCTCTTCTTTCCGAAACTCGATGGTCGCATTGTTGTACGCGGCATACTTTCGCGTTTCGAGGAAGGCTGCTTCTTGGGCTTTACCCGGGTGGAGGCGCAGACATTCAGCTTGGCTGTCTTCGTTGACTTTCCGGAATTCGGCTTCGCAGGCACCTTTATCATTTGGTTTGGCGATGTCAAACATATCTGTCAACTTCGGTTTACTCTCAACCATCGCTTTGATCTCGCTGTCTTTGGCATGTCCTAGGGGGATCCAGCCGAGCTTGAACTCTCCACCGTTTTTGTCCGATACCTGGAGGAGCTTGGCCGCATAGAGCGTCCCTTCCCATTCCGGAGTAAACTGAGAAATCTTTTTGTCGGATACAAATTTGAAAAAGCCCTTGAAGGTGCCATCGTCCGACATATAGATGGTTTTGCCATCAGGCATCATTTTGGCCAGTTCGGGTGTGTATTTACCAGTAACGTAGTGTTTGGCAGACTGTGTTGAACCATCAGCCTGAGGGGAGACTTCTACGATGTAGCCGTAGTTATAAGGAGAGAAGTGCTCTCCGTTGTATCCATTATTTTTGTCGATCTTATCATCATGCAAATATTTAGCCATGCCATCGACATAGGAACAGAAGTAGTTGAACTTCCCGGCTGCATCATTGCCGTTGCCATCGAGGGCGCACTCGACATAAAACGGGGAGTTTTTGTCGGCATAACGACTGTTGAGTGAGTAATCCTCTTCACCGCCGAGGTGAGACCCGTATGCTGTTTTGGAGCTGGCGCAGTTAATGATCGTGCCGCCCATTTTAGAGAGATCAACCGGATGGGTATTGACGACCTTGACGGTACCATTATCGACGGTGAGCTCGGTATCGTATAGTTCACCCGGACGCTCTTCCATGTGGGTCACGAGGTAGGTTTTGCCCTCCACGTTAATCAAAGAGTTGCCATCAGGGCCGTCAGAGATGTCCTGCGAGCCGTCTTGTTTCAAAATAGGTTTCCCGTCTTTGTCCGTCATCAGTCCAATCGTACCTGTACCGATCTTGTCCCCCATCTTTGCCAAAACGTTGTAGTGCAGATCATGCACTTGTGTGCTCCCGTCTGCGTAAGTGACGGTGAGTTTGGGCGAGACGCGCATCACCTTTTTTTCAGCATCATTGGCCGCGACGGAGACGGGGGCAAAAGCCACTCCGGTTATTTTTTTGACGCCGGCATCGGCATGTGCCACAGACATAAGTCCTACGAGAACCGCAGCAGCAGTCAGAGAGATCGATCGTTTCATGTGTATACCATCCTTGTGAGTTTTTGGTATGCTCATTGTAGAGAAAGCTGATAACAGGATGGGCACAGATTGATTACAAATTGGCGACAGGCTATGGCTTCGTGTTAGCCGTTAAATCATCAAATGATGTCTCGGCATCGCTCTTCGTCCACACACCGATACCCCCGGATTTGGGGAGAGCGTGGTCGGCATGGCGCAGGAGGATGCGACCATCGAGCGCTCCGGTAAAACGATCACCCGACTGGGTGATAGTCATGGTATGCCATCCGGAAGCCAGATGCACCGAGGCTGAGGCGATCTCGGAACGGTTGCCGCCCAGGACGGTGTAGAGGCGGAAGTTGTCTTCGAGAGGATTGAAACGGGCGACATAATAGTTGTGTGCATCCTGCACCCGCCACATGATACCACCCCCCTGATCCATCCGCCCGGCATTGGCACGGAAGGCGACGGTAATGGTGCCGTCCTTGAAGGCGATGCCTTTGGTAAAGTAGCAGTTGAACCCTCCCGGGAATCCTGCAAAGCCCTGCGTATTTTTGGTCATATCGAGTACGTGGGTGGGTGAAGGAGCCTGAGGATCGGTGGCAATTGCCCACTCGGAAACCGCTTGCCATGTGTAAGGCGAAGGCTTCTCGAAATCCACATGGTAGGTTTGGGCTGAGAGAAGGCAGCTTGAGACGATGCAAACGCCTAAAACGTGGGTGGTTTTTCGTAACAGATAGTTCATAATCTCTCCGCTGATTTATTGGTAAAATCATTAGGATCAATATCGCTTTTCCCAATATTGCATTTTTCGCAAAGAATTTGCAAGTTATCTAATACGGTTTCTCCACCCCTCGCCCAAGGTATAATATGATCCACATGTAATTTTGCGCCATCTTGAGGAGTTGCCCCACAAAGTTTACATTTAGCCCCATCCTTCATCAGAACCATTGCCCTTAATCGCCAGTTGATATTACGGGGAGTAGCTCTTTTGCTTTTTTGTGGGCTGTTCGTTCGTATTTCTGGTAAAGTACCTTCATTTACCCAATTAACAAAAGCCTCAAGAGCTTTTCTCCAAGTTCCAAATCTTTTTTCATAGGTGGCGGATGAATATTGTGATACTTCTTTAGTTAGATCACTGTATTTAGGCTGTTTACCTAAATTGGTCCAGACTTCAACAAGGTTTTCAAAAAGTTCTTCATTTGATATGTTCAAGTTCCTCGTTTTTTCTAGTCCTGCTTTTTCAAGTGCTTTGAGCCATGATCCAAAACGACGTGTTAATGTTGTATTGTGAAACCTTCCTCTTTCGTTGTATTCGTCAATTGTAACTTTATTCTTCCCACCTTCTTTTGCAACACGAAGTAAATCTTCGATTAATTCTTCATCTGGAATGTTTCTATGATGTGTTTCTAGCTGAAATCTCATATATTTTCTTCTATTGTCAACCATTTATTGTGTAAACATTTTATACCAAATAACCTTCAAATACAAAACAACACAACTGTTCAAATAATAACCCATATCTTAATAGCATAAAATGTGTGAAGGATATCTAGAACAAGATCAGGAATGCATTCCACAAAAATATACCCGAACAAGGAATACACTCCTGATATTACAACATCAAAAGACTTATTAAACGCAAAAACCCCACCACTCCCCGCACAGACGGGAAGCGACAGGGCTTGAAGGAGGTGGAGAAAGAATGATCAGAGCTGAGGCTTACTTGATCCCTTTAACTTCCCAGTATTTGCGGATAGCGTCTTTGGTCTCTTTGGGCAGAGGCACATATCCGAGATCGGCAGCGGCTTTGTCACCGTTTGTATAGGCCCAGTCGAAGAAAGCGGTGACTTTTTTGTCCATCTCCGCTTTTTCGTTGGGGACGAGGATGAAGGTCGCTGCGACAATCGGATAGCTGGTCGCACCGGCAGGGTCACCGATGACGGCATAGAAGTCTTTGTCTGCTGTCCATGTAGCGTATTTGGCTGCATCTTGGAACGAAGGAACTGTCGGATTGATCATGTGCCCCTCTTTGTTCTCGACTTGAGCAGCAGGGAGGTTGCTGGAGAGTTTGTACGAGTACTCGATGTATCCGATCGAGTTTTTGATTTGCTTGATGTTGGCGGTGACGCCGGAATTGGATTTGCCGGCGACGACTTTGGGCGCAGCCCACTTGGGTTTTTTGCTCACTTTAAACTCAGGGTTGAGCTTGTTGAGGAAGTAGGTGAAGTTGAAGGTTGTACCCGATTTGTCGGCACGGACACAGATGGTGATCGGTGCGTGAGGGAGCTTGAGACCGGCATTGTCTTTGGCGATGACGGCATCATCCCAGTGGGTTGCCTTGCCGCTGAAGATCGCTGCGATGGCCGCACGGCTTAAT
>JALVWV010000202.1 GCA_027023145.1 Campylobacteraceae bacterium
TCTGAAGCTGTTCATAGAGACGATCCCGCTCAGCAGCGATACGGTCACTGGCCACTTTGTAATCCTTCTTATACTTCCCAAATACCTGGAGGAAGAATTCACCAAAGGAGTTGATGTTCCAGATCGTAATCTCCCTTTCGATCCCGCGCATGATCGCCTCATTGGATGTGGCCAGTATCCCCAGACGTGCACCCGGCACTCCGTAACTCTTGGAGATGCTCTTAATGATGACAAGATTGGGATAACGGTCAAGGATTGCTTGGGTGATCAGCGTGTTGGCTTCTCCTTCTGTAGAGAAATCCACAAAAGACTCATCCAGCACAAAGGTTTTGCCCATTTGCTGCAAACTATCTGCCAACCGGAGCACATCCTCTTTGGGGATGAAGTTTCCGCTGGGGTTGTCCGGGTTGATGAGCAGAAGCGTATCGCATTTGTCTGCCAGGGCGATCATCTCGTCGACACCGTAGGCAAAATCGTTGTTTTCGGGGATGAACTGCACGACGCGGTCGTACCCGATGCTCTCGGGATATTCGTTGAAAGTCGGAAAAGCCAATCCGAAGGTTCCCTCGATCGCTTTGCCCAAGGCTCGGATGATCTCAGCCGCGCCATTGCCAACGATGATATTCTCCGCTTCGATCCCAAACATCTTGCCTGCCAGCAGCCGCTGTGTCCCCTGCCCGGAAGGATACTGCTCCAGCAGATCATCAAAATAGGCTTTGAACTCCTGCTTCATTTTCTCTGTAGGAAAATAGGGATTGACCAGGTAGCAAAAGTCCCGCAACTCCGGGAAACGCCAGTAACCGCCGTATCGTTTCTGGATAAGCGAGAGTTTCTCTTGGGCACTGTGGGCGAAGATCACCTCAGCATTGGCTTTGTCCTGCACATCATCGATCTCGTACCATTTCTCCCCTTCTAGACGCATCGCACGCAATTCATGGCGATCAAGGATGGTCAGGACACGCAATACCGACTCGTAGTATTCATTGTCACCCATTGCCTTGGAGTATGCTTCGAGAAAAGGAATATAGATCGTATTGGAAAAGTTTTTGGAAAATTTATAGATATTAACCGTCTTGTAGTACTCCCCAACATCCTCAAAACGAAACGACTTTTTGGAAAAGAAGTTCAAGATATGATCTTCATCATCGAGAATAACCGACGTCCCGTCCATCCATGCCGCGTACTTGTCAACGACTGCGAGTGAGGGACGCTCGTCAGCGAGAAGCCGCTCGAGGATACTCTCCTCAAAAAGCAGATCACTCTCCAACAGGATCGTATCGTCTTCAGCAAGCTTATCTTTGGCAAGGTAGAGAGAATAGATGTTGTTGGTCTTGTCATAAATCGGGTTTTCGACATATTCAATGGCGATATTTTTGTAGCGATCACCCACATGTGCGATAAGATTCTCTTTTTTATACCCGACGACAAGTGCCAGCTTGGTAATGCCGACATTGTTCAACTTTTCCAACGCCTGCATGATCAGGGTCTCTCCATTGATTTCCAACATGCATTTGGTATTCTCTTTGGTGTGTTTCCCGAGACGACTGCCTGTTCCCGCTGCCAATATTAATGCCTGCATTATGCTTCCTTCCTGTGTAATTTTATTGCTTCAAACAAATCCGTATCCATTTTGCTGAAGGCAAAGACCCTCTTTCCCAGGTCTTTCAAGCTCGCCCCGATATGATAAAGCTCTTTATCATCCATGATCAGAAACCGATCATGAAATGTGTTTGACGTTTTAATCTCCAAGTTATCATACTGAGAATTATACTTATTTATATCCAGTTTCAGCTGTTTGGAGAGGGGCTTTGTGATGATGGTTCTTTTTACTTGTTCGTTTATCCTCCGGGTCTCTACTTGATACAACTCTACCAAATCTCTATCGAGCATAACCTGGACACCGCGAAGGGTATAAATCTTATTTTCAATTTGCTCCTCGTTGATTGTTTTCGGGTTATTTGTTTTCATGAATATCCTTATACCAATTCAACTCTAACGCCAGCTCATCATACTCCCGCAACTTGGGCTCAATGAATGACTCACCGAGGGCGTTCCTGGCTTCGATGGCATCCTGGGTTTTGATCTCTGTCATGATTTTCCCTGACCGCTTTTGATTTTCTTCACGCTGCGGCTTACTTTTGCAAATCCGAGATTGAACTCAAACGGTCTGGCTTCTGTGGCAACTTCGCTTTTTAGGATA
>JALVWV010000203.1 GCA_027023145.1 Campylobacteraceae bacterium
GCGTATGTTGGATCGACACTGGTGCATCGCCGGGATGTGGGGTTTATTCGTGTTTTCTTTTTGATTGTGGTGGCAGCGACGATCGTGAAATTGATTGTTATGTGATTCCGCTTTCACTCGATAGCTCTGGCAGTCGCGAACGCAAGCGCCCCTTTCGGGGTTGGGCGCTCCTTTGTCGCATCGAGTGAAAGCGGAATTCGAAGGGGTAGTGCAAGCTACTCCTGCACGCAGATTTTCCCTTTGAGAGCACAGCGGGCGGTGAAGAGAAAGACCACAAGGATTACGCCGGTGGCGGCTGTGAGCATCCCGTATGAAGTATAGAGCATGCTGGTATCTTTGGTGACATGGTACATGACCATCGAGGCGATTGCCATGGCGGCCACGGGGAAGACAAATGCCCACCAGGAGATAAAGAATTTCAAGCCGATGAAGCTGCGAAACATGAAGACCAGCAACAAGGTAAAAAAGACCGCGATGTTGAACAAGGTCATCGCAAACGCATCCATCTGGTGGAAGAGTTTGAAATAGGCGATGAATGCTACGGCCGGAGGTGCGAGGAAAATAAACAGTGTCGGCATGAATTTCTGCGGCAATTGATGGTGAAAGACGATCCGGTTGAGCAAGATGGCAAAGAGGATAATCCAGAAAAAGAAGCCGACACTGAAAAAGTACATCAGGATATGGGTCGACGCAAATCCGATTCCGCCCACGGGGACGAGAAGATTTCCGACGATGGGGATGAACCATGCCGGGTTGGAGTGGTTGAGCTCCTGATTGCGGTTGATCCAGATGCTGATGGTGTAGAGGGTGAGGAAGGTATGCATAGCAGTACCGGCATACCAGACATAGAGGGCGATGGACTTATACTCTTCCTTGTAGATAATAGCCAGCATCAGCAGTGAGATGGAGATGGCCGCGAAGAAATTGATCCGTACAGGATGGTTCCACTCCTCGATCACCTCTTTGGGGTATACGATCAGCTTAACGATATAGGTCAGCGTGATAACAACAAACACGGCCGTATCAAGGTACAGGAGATACTCCCCGATGCTCTTGGGCATTCCGAGCCACATACCTGCTTTTTGCCATGTGATGGTCAAGCCACTCAACCCCATAACAATGGCAAACATCATCACCGGAAAAAACTGGAGTCGATTGCTCACCTGATGGGGTTGCCCCTCTTCGAATTGTTCTTCAGTCATATACGCTCCTTCGGTATTTATATTATGATACTAATTATCATTATGGATTATAACGACGGGATTGTACTGGGATTTGTCTTAGATGTCAAGCAGTATTTGTTATTGTTTTTAAAATTCTATGATACACTTACACAAACACAAAAGGAGGAAAAAGATGATAAGTAAAAAAAGCAGAGTGCTTCCCCTGGCACTATTGATGACAGTGGCTGTCCATGCGGGAGACAAGGTCAAGTGGAAGATGGCTACAACGTGGGGGAGTGCAGCAGTTCCCATCATTACGGCTTCAGAAAAAGTAGCCGAGTATGTCAAGGAGATGAGTGGAGGCGAGTTTACGATCCGTGTTGATTCGGCCAACAAACATAAAGCGCCGATGGGTATTTTTGATATGGTCAAGGGCGGTCAATACGAGATGGGGCATACGACCTCCTATTTTTGGAAAGGTAAAGATATTAACCTGATGCCGTTTACGACGATGCCGTTTGGTATGACCGCGCCTGAGCGTATGGCTTGGATGGAGTTTGGCGGTGGGTTTGAGCTGATGAAGCGCGCATACGATAAATACGGTATGCTTTCGTTCCAAGGGGGGAATACTGGCAATCAGATGGGGGGTTGGTTTAAAAAAGAGATCAAAACGGTCGACGATCTCAAAGGGCTCAGGATGCGGATACCGGGATTTGCCGGAGAGGTGATCTCCAAGCTGGGGGTTTCGGTGACCAATATCCCACCCGGTGAGCTCTATACATCACTCGATCGCGGTACGATCGATGCTCTGGAGTGGGTAGGACCGGGTATGGATATCCGGATGGGCTTTCACAAAATCGCCCCTTACTACTATACGGGCTGGCACGAGCCGGGAGCAGAGGCACAGTTTCTGGTCAACAAAAAAGCGTATGAAAAACTCAGTGACAAGCACAAAAGTATCCTGCGTCATGCCATGCGGCTGGCAGCTTACCGTATGTATATTGAGTTTTATCATATGAACAGTGAAGCGT
>JALVWV010000204.1:0-542 GCA_027023145.1 Campylobacteraceae bacterium
CCAGTCCCGACGGAGCCCGGCAGATTGCGGAGTTGCTGAGTGCTTTTTGATTTTCGGATTTTTGGTTCACAATTCTGACACGATTACATGGTATAATGCTTGTATTATAATTGGAGACACAAAGGAGATCAACCATGAAAAAAATAGTGAGTTTGGCGGTTACGGGAGTGGCGATGTTGGCTTTGAGTGGGTGTAATTATAACAATGGGAATCGTGATAATGATAATGGTGAAATCAGCAAAGTAGATATTTTAGATTTGACAAAAGGGTATGTTGTTGAAGGTGCGGATCAAAACAATAAGAACATCGAGTTGGATTTTTGCTCCAGTCGATTTACGCTTTATCATGATGGGGCAGAGCATTCAGGTACATTTTCAATCGGAAATAATGACTATAGAGTTAATATGTTTGAAAAAATTCCTCAGAAAGCAAGCTATAGAATAGATACAGTGGATGGGTATTTGAGAGTAGACAGTCGTTATGAAATTAAATTTAATGGATATGATATTTTGATTGATACTATCACTGAAGAATGCAGGAAT
>JALVWV010000204.1:552-2183 GCA_027023145.1 Campylobacteraceae bacterium
GCATGAAATATTTTATAAAAACGTTATTCATCTTAAGCCTGAGTATTGGGTGGATACAAGCTGCTCCTAGCACCTCCGACCAAACCGCCGGATACAACGACGGATGCCAGAGTGCCCGGGGGCACTACACCCGCAGTGCTTACAAATACAACCACTCCAAAGTGTACCACCGTGCATGGCGACAAGGGAAGCATTCCTGTGTTCGGAAGAAAAAGAAAGCTCGTCACCATCATGTCCGACGTCACAAAGCAATACACTACAGCCCCTGCAACACAGAAGTCCCCTGGGTCGCTTTTCGTCGGGGATGGAAGCATGGTAACCGTTCGGCCAGAGGACACTTCTATGTCGATCGTCGGGGGTGCGCTGCGTACCGTCAGGGATGGATCAATGGCTACCGGGATTGCCACTGCGGCACGCGCAAAAAATCGGACAGTTACGCCAAGGGATATTATGCCGGATGCTCGAGTATCTTCAGCATGAGAATGCGGGATGACTATTATTACCGTACCCGTTCGGGGTATGCCCATGGCTGGAGACAGGGGTACAAGGACTGCCGAGCGGTGTATCGGTAACGGACGGCAGGAAGTTACGCCGACACGTTTCGTTGGGCTCAATCCCAAGCTTTTTTTGGTCAGCTGAAGCCAACCCTACGGTTCACTTCTTTGGGGCTGGGACTTCAGTCCCACCAAACGCGACTGAAGTTGCGTCCCCTACTCTTTGCGTATTACCCCGCCCATAGCAGCAGAGACCCAAATTCCTCACGCCTAATGCCTCATTCCTAACTCCCCATTATCTCCTTTTCGCTAAAATATCTTCAATTTTAATACAGTGAGCATTCTTATGGATATCCGACGACAATTTCTTGATTTTTTCCAAGCAAAAGGGCACCGTGAAGTCCCCAGCTCTCCGTTGGTACCGGACGACCCGACCCTGATGTTTACCAACGCTGGGATGGTGCAGTTTAAGAACATCTTCACCGGCAATGCCCCCATCCCTGAGCCTCCCCGTGCCACCTCGGCGCAGCTCTGCGTCCGCGCGGGTGGCAAGCACAACGATTTGGATAATGTCGGCTATACCGCACGGCATCACACCCTCTTTGAGATGCTGGGTAACTTTTCGTTTGCCGATTATTTCAAGAAAGATGCCATTGCCTACGCCTGGGAGTTTATCACCTCTCCAGAATACCTCGGCCTTCCGGTGGACAAGCTCTGGGTTACTGTCCATGACAGTGACGATGAAGCGTTTGAGCTCTGGACGGAGCACATTGCCGCCGATCGAATCATCCGTTTCGGAGACAAGGATAACTTCTGGCAGATGGGCGATACCGGCCCGTGCGGTCCGAGCTCGGAGATTTTCTACGATCAGGGGGAAGAACACTTCAACTCGCCCGAAGACAAAATGGGGGGCGACGGGGATCGCTTCCTCGAGATTTGGAACCTTGTGTTCATGCAGTATGACCGGAGTGAGGATGGGACACTCACCCCGCTGCCCAAGCCCAGCATCGACACCGGCATGGGGCTGGAGCGGGTCGTGGCGATCAAAGAGGGCAAACTCAATAATTACCACTCTTCTCTTTTCATGCCGTATCTGGAGAAGATTGGGGACTTGGTGGGCACGCCGTACGATTACGA
>JALVWV010000205.1 GCA_027023145.1 Campylobacteraceae bacterium
TACCACAACAGCACCCAGCAGGAGCAGGGACTTTAGTCCCGTTTTAAATCTTGGTTGATGAATGTTTACCGGTTCAATATGATCGTGTCGCATATTATAGAGACAGAGCTTCAGTCCTGCATTGTGTGGGACTAAAGTCCCGCCTCCTGGACGCTTCCAGTTAGAGAGCGAGATTACTTTTGACTTTGTAGAAGTATTGTACCGTTTTGAAGTGGATATACAACGGTGGAAGCATCAACGCAAAGTATGCGATCGAAAATTTGTCCACCATATGGGTATGTACCAGACCAAAATGGAGAAAGAAGAGATAAAAGACCACCGAAGCAACCCCCGGACAGATCAACGCTAGACTCCCTACGGATTGGTTTTTGCCGTATTTCCACTGGATATAGGTACGGAAATATTTGTTACGACGCATAATCGTGTAGCCGAGCTTGCCAAACATCACTTGAAGAGAGAGGACAAACGTCGCCAGAAAGAAGAGACTTGTCGGAGCGACTTCACTGTGAAAATGGTGTTCAAATCCGAGATCAAGACGGATAAACGTGATCCCAAGCAGCGTCAGGATAGGAATCATAATCCACATAGAAGGGGAACCTTCCGGAGCGATCCCATGCTCAAACATGCTCTTGAAACCAAGTACCAACTTGACCAAAATCAGGAGGATGGCAATGGCTGAGAAGAAAATCGCTCCGACGTTTCCGGCTACTTCGACCCACAGGGTTTTGCTCATCGCAGCCGAGGCCGAAAAGCCAACACCCGTCATCACATAGGCAAAGATCGAAAGCATCTGCGCCAGAGAATTGTTCTCAGCGAGGTCAAACTCCCCGTGCGCCAGAATCCGACCAAAATACTCGAGAAAGATTTTGCTCACATAGTAACCAGTGATGCTGAAGGCTACGATCGCCATCGGAAACATATACTCGACGTAATCCCACAGATGGGGGACGAAGAGTGCTCCGAGGATAAAGAGGACATTGATCGTCATCGCCAGCGTCAACGGGATGGCGAAGAGTTGCACTTCGTTGTTGCTGGTACGCATCGCTTCATACGCTTCCGTTTTTTGGTAAGCAAGAAACTCCTTGATGTTCCAAACAAGCAGCTTGAAGTGATAGATAGTTGCGATCAAAAAGAGCACGTACACCGCGCCGATCAGGTAGGCCATCGGGCCGCCTTTCATCAGCATGGGGTAGGCATGATCAAACGTCAGCATCGGCACACCCTTGTGGGGCACCATAAAATTCGCGTAGACGAAGAAAGAGACAGCCAGACCTCCCGGCCCGAGGGCTCCGAGCCAGTAGAGGGGATTATAAGCTGGGCGTTTTTGTTCCATGTATTTTCCTTGTGTTTAATTAAATCGGATAAAAAAGCTCGGAATTATACACAAGAAAGATTACACAAACATTACTTATGGGTATAATGATTATTGATCAGTATCCCACCTCATCCAATTCTTTAAACTTGAATGCTTCGATGATATCCTCGATCGTCTCTTCTTCGCGGACACAGAGCACCATCATCCCCTCCTCCATGAAGTCCATATAGCTCTCAAATTTGTTTGCCAGAATCACAAAATCGATCCATTCCGCACCCGTCTCGGTACGGTCATCGTAGAAATCGACCGCTTTGACTACCCCTTCGTCAAAGTCAATCAAAGCCCATTTCTTCCGATCAAACAGTGTTGTCACCCGTGAAAGTTTCGGATCGGTACCGTCGACAGGGATGAGGATCAGCATCCGAGTTTCCGGAGTTGTTTTTTGGAGAGGGCAAGTTTTTTGTTGCTCATGGTACCGATACCGCGATCAAGGACGCTCTGGGCTATGGCTTTGGCATCTTTAAGCGAATGCATTGTGTATGTACCACACTGGTATTTGTTGAGCTCGGGGATGTCGGCTTCGGATTGGACGTTCAGAATATCGTGCATCGAAGCTTCCCAGGCTCTGGCAACCCGTTTTTTCTTCGGAGTACCCAGTAGAGACATGTAGAAACCCGTCCGGCACCCCATCGGAGAAATGTCGATGATCTCAACCCCCTTGCCGTTAAGATGCTCCCGCATGAATCCGGCGAAGAGGTGCTCGAGAGTGTGGATCCCTTTGGCCGACATGATCCCCTTATTAGGTTTGCAGAAACGGAGGTCAAAGACAGTGATGACATCCCCGCTCGGGCTCTGCATGGTTTTGGC
>JALVWV010000206.1 GCA_027023145.1 Campylobacteraceae bacterium
CTCGAGAGCATCTTCAAGCGCGATGAAGCTGTCACTCTGTTCTTCGAGACGCTCGTCATCATTGTCTACGACAGTGATCACCTTCTGGACGCTGTAGGTGCGGGTATCCTGGTCGATCTGGACTTCAAATGTACTTTCAGGGCTTGTGAGGCGTTGTGCAGTTTTGACCACCGCTTCTTTGAAAGCTTCGAGGGTATTTTCTTCTGAAATGTTCTTTTCGTGTGCCATTGCTTGAATAATATCAAGGATTTTTTCCATGGGTACTTCCTTTTGTGTGCATCCTGATGTGCGATGCGATTGAACCTGACAGTAACACATCGTAGTGGGATTTCTTCTTTTTTGTAGGTGATCATTATATCTAAAGCTCCCTTTACTCAAAATAAAGTATAATCCGCTCAAATAATGCGCCATTTCGTATACAATTGTATAATGATGGTATGGATGCTAAGGATAAAACACGATGAAATTAAAATTGGCGAGAACCACGCTGAAAGCAAAACCCAAAACGATTGAATTGAAAAAGATTGAAGAACAATTGGATAATCAATCGATCTATTATTTTGATAAAGAAAATTCCCACAAAGATATCATTGCACTCATGGAACACTTCGATGGAGAGGGCTACAACGTCTACATGCGTGAGATCAAATACGGCCTCGGTGAAGGGGAATACATCTATGAGGTACACATTGTCCGCTAAAGCGCTGATGCGCGCTCTTCTGAATCTTCATGCCTGAAATAACCCCCAAAAAACTCTTCATCGAAACGCTTGGTTGCGCGATGAATCAGCGTGACAGTGAGCATATGATTGCTGAGCTTAATCGTGAAGATACGTATGAATTGACGGATCATCTGAATGAAGCAGATCTGATCCTGATCAACACCTGCTCCGTCCGGGAAAAGCCGGTCTCCAAACTCTTTTCCGAAATCGGTATCTTCAACAAGCATCGCAAAGAAGGTGCCAAAATCGGGGTGTGCGGTTGTACCGCCAGCCATCTCGGTGACGAAGTGATCCGTCGGGCTCCGTCGGTCGATTTCGTCCTTGGTGCCCGCAACGTTTCCCGGATCAATGAGGTACTCCACCGTCCCCATGCGGTGGAAGTGGACATCGACTATGATGAGAGCACCTATGCGTTTGGCGAATACCGCAATACTCCGTTGAAGGCAATGGTCAACATTACCATCGGATGCGATAAAAGCTGCACCTACTGCATCGTTCCCCACACGCGTGGTGAAGAGATATCGATCCCCCATGCACTGATCGTCCGAGAGATCACCAAGGCTGTCCGAAATGGAGCCAGAGAAGTGATGCTGCTCGGGCAGAATGTCAACGGGTATGGCCGACGTTTCGGTGCCGGAGCCGGGGAAGACGAGCCGCGTGATTTTACGGAGCTGCTGCTGGTCATCAGCCGGATTGATGGTTTGGAGCGTATTCGGTTTCAGTCACCCCATCCACTCCACATGGACGATGCTTTCCTGCATGAATTTGCAACCAATCCGAAGATTTGCAAACAGATCCATGTCCCTCTTCAGAGTGGATCGACCCGTATCCTGCGAGCCATGAAGCGGGGGTACACGCAGGAGAATTTCCTCGAACGCTGTGCTAAAATCCGGCAACTGGTTCCCGAAGCGACCATCTCGACCGATGTGATCGTCGGGTTTCCCGGAGAGAGTGAAGAAGATTTTGAGGCGACCATGGAAGTACTCGAGGCGGTGCGTTTCGATCAAATGTTTTCGTTCAAATACTCTCCGAGGCCCTTGACAGAGGCGGCAGAGTTTACTACCCAGGTCGAGGATGCCGTAGCAGGAGAACGGCTGCGTCGATTGCAAGCCCGGCACAATGAGATCTTGGATGAAGTGATGGGGGCTCAAATGGGTCGCGTGCATCGGGTCTATTTCGATGAGCTCAAATCGGGAGGCCGGATCGCGGGACGTGCTGATGATGGTAAATTGGTTTTTGTCGAGGGGAGCGAAGAGTTGCTCGGGCAGATACGGGATGTGGAGATTACCCGTACTTCCCGCGCTGCACTGGATGGCAGGGTGGTATGATATGGTACCCGATCTCCATGCTTTGATCGGGTCATTCCTGACGTATCTGACCCGTATACGTGGATACAGCGAGGCGACGAAGACAACCTATGCGACGGCGTTGCATCAGATGGAGAAGCAGT
>JALVWV010000207.1 GCA_027023145.1 Campylobacteraceae bacterium
GGCACCAGTACGATGCCAATGTCAACATCTACACCCTCGAGCAGGATGAGCTCCGCCCCCGTACCTACGAGCGGGGCGTGGAGGATGAGACACTCGCGTGCGGTACCGGGATCATGGCCTGCTACGTTCGTGCACGCGAAGAGGCCAAAGCCCGCGATCTCAATGTCGTCTTCCCTCGCAGCGGCGACGAGCTCTACATGGAGTACCGCGACGGCATTTACCGCTTCGGCGGTCAGGTGACGCAGACGTTTGTGGCCGAGCTGATGCTGGATCTCCCGATGGAGCAATTGCCGCAGTGACATGTGGCGGGATGCACAAGGGATTTTAGCCTCTTTTAAGCCCCGCTACCGTATAATTCCCGTCCAAATTGATCGCGTAGCTCAGTTGGTAGAGCACTACCTTGACATGGTAGGGGTCGTTGGTTCAAGTCCAATCGTGATCACCATCTCTTTTTCTTCTTCAAACGGCATTTTCACTTCAAGCACTCATTCAACTTTTATCGGCAACAAGACTCTCTTTCTCTCGCAACATTTTGTCAGCACTGAGGCTGGCGATCATGGAGAGGAAGACGTAGGTGAGGAAGAAGTAGAGCCCGATCTCTGCTTCGGCGCGGCTGATGTCCTGATGGTTGGAGGTCAGGTAGACCAGCAGCAGGGCGACGACAAACACATCGAGCATCGACCATTTGCCCAGATGGCGGAAGAAGCGGACGACCCCGGCCGCAAAGGGGCTGTACTCGTAGACGGAGACGAAGAGAAGTGAAGCGGTCTTGAGCAGGGGGACGAGGACGGAGAAGACGAGGATCACCAGGGCGACGGTGATGTTGTCCTCGGCATAGAGTTTGGAGATGGAGCCGAGGATCCCTTTGGACTCAAACGAGAGGATCACGTCGCCGAGGTATTCGACCTGTTTGTGGACGATCATCAGGAGGATGGGGGTGACAAGCCCGTTGACAAGTGCGACAAGGGCACCGAGAGAGACGACGATCGTAAATCCTCGGATGCTCAGGAAGAAGTAGAGCAGCAGAAGCGTGGCCGCCGCTATCCCGAAATAGACCGCGTCCCGGTCGGCGGAAGCTTTGGCGACGGATCGCTCTTTCTCGAGGCGCAGCAGCAGCTCTTTGGTGTCGTTCTGCACCAGACCGAGGGTGAAGAGGGAGGCGAGTTCTTTGAGCTTGAGCTCGGCGACTCCGGCAGCATCCATCCGGTGGGCGATCTCTCCGGTGCGGACTTCGTAGGTGACGGCGGCTCGGTATCCTTCCTTGCCGTACCAGACCATGACGAGCAGCGCGACAACAGCAATGAAGATGCCGATTCGTTTTTGGGTATTCATTTGTATCCTCTTGTTTTTCAATTGAACTTTTTTAAACGCTTTGAATATGCATAAACAGAGGTAATTATACTATAATTCCACCATGAAACCTATCGAACATTTGAAGGGCATCGCCCTCGAAGCTGGTAAGCTCGTCCGGACAGGCTACCATGCCTCCAAGACCATCCACCACAAAGGGGTCGTCGATCTCGTGACCGAATACGATGTCCGGGTCGAAGAACTGATCCTCAAGCGACTGACGGAACATCTTCCCGGCTATACGCTCGTCGGCGAAGAGAGCCATCAGGGGAGTTATCACCATGACCGTGCCATCTACATCGACCCGATCGATGGGACGACCAATTTCATCCACGGCATCCCCCACCTCGGAGTGTCGATCGGTGTCTGGGAAGAGGGCAAGCCGACGATGGCCGTGGTCTACAACCCCATCCTGCACGAACTCTTCTGGGCTGAAGCCGGCGAAGGAGCCTGGTGCAACGACACCCCCCTCCAGGTCAGCTCCCAGACGGAGCTCCAGCAGTCTCTCATCGCCACTGGCTTCCCCTATGCCAAAGTGAACGAAGGAGTCGAGTACCGCTGGGTGATCGATGTCCTCACATCGCTCCTCCCCCACATTCGTGATATTCGTCGCCTCGGAGCCGCCGCCATTGATCTGTGTTATCTGGCGCAGGGGCGCACGGATGCCTTTTATGAGATCGATCTCAAGCCGTGGGATGTCGCAGCCGGGATGTTGATTGTACAAGAGGCCGGAGGGAAGATCAGCAATCAGTCCGGTGATCCTTTTTCCTTCGACGACAAAGGGATCGTGGCTAGCAACGGGCATACCC
>JALVWV010000208.1 GCA_027023145.1 Campylobacteraceae bacterium
GTCTGCATCAGGGAGCGACCTATGCGCTTGATGATATCGCTATGGCACTCGCTGCAAAAGATCGCAGCATGCTCCAGTCGTGCCGGATTGCGCACCATCCCTTGGTGGGCGTGTTGTTTGTCGGTAGCATAGCGGTTGCCTCCGTGGCATTTGGCGCAGCCAAACACTTCGATGGGGTGGGCATGATCGATGCTGCTCATGTCGGCATGACACTGGAGACACTGGTCGGGTTTACGCGGCTTGGGAAGAGGGTGTGCCCCCCGAAACAGCAGCGCGATTCCTAGCACGATTAGAGCGGCCACTACAGCCATCGCCCAGAGCGTCCGTCGGCTCATACGATCAGACTCACTACGGTATATCCGATCAGCCAGAGTGCCAGTGCTGCGGTCACTCTAAGTGGCTTTTGGACAAAAGGGTAGAGCAGGAGCAGTCCAAAAGGGGTGACGACGATCGTCGTCACCTGCCAACTGTTCAGTCCGAGTTGAAGCAAGTTTTCTGCCCCCCAGAAGAACCAGGGGCCTCGAAGGTGCTCAACTGTGGCTGTCGGGGCAATATCCTCTGGCATCGCCACAATCAGGAGGAGTAGGACACTTATCCCCAATCCCACGACCCAGTACTCCCGCCGTGGCAGAATTTTCCCGATATGTTTCCACGTCATCCCTACGAGCAGCAACGGCAGGAAGATCACATGCCAGACGAAGAATTTGCTATAGAAAAGTTCGGTATCTTTCACCAGCGGTACGAGCCGATCGAGCAGAGGAGTCTGCCCCATCAGGTGGAGTGCCACCTGCGCTGCTGCTGAGCCACTCTGATCTCCTTTGAGGATAAAGCCGCTGAACATCAGCAGCACGACGATGACCAACCCCGCCACGGCGTAGAGCCACGAAGCATGTGCCGTCGCTACAGCACGCCGCCCCAGTTCCAGTATGACATGCCCCAGCAGAACAACCAGAAAAATCTCGGAGCTGAAATAGTGAAGCTGCCGAAAAAACGCCCCGTAGGGGATCAAGAACGTCAACCTCTGCACACTCCCGTAGGCATCAGAGGGGTGATAGACAAACACGACCATTAGACCGCTGAGGAGACTGACCGCCAGCAGCCCCAGGCTCAGGTGTGCGACGATGCGTCGATGTGTGGCGATGTGCTTGATGGGGGTGTGATGCATGCGGCTATCCTATGCCGTGCAGCGGGAGATCAGGTTTCATCGGTGATTTCCCAGTGCCCTTTGCGGGCACTACCGACCCTTTTGAGCCGGTTTTCTGCTTTGAGTTTTGCGATTTGCTTTTCGATTGCGCGTGTGCTCAACCCCAAATATTCGGCAATCTCCCGCATGGTAGCATCGGGATAATCCTTGAGATACATCACGATACCGTCCTCAGTATTTACCGAACTTTTCACCGAACTTTTCACCGAACTTTTGATGCTCTCCAAAATGACTTCCAGCATAAACTCAATAAAAGGGGTGCTCTCCGCTTGCTCGGTTGATGCTTCGATAGCGTCATAGTAGCTTTCTTGATGGTCTCGGACGATGCTCTCGGTCGGAATAGCAATAAACGGCTTTCGCCAATGGTGTAGGATGACACTCTGCCAGAGCCTTCCGATACGGCCATTTCCGTCGCTGAAAGGGTGAATAAACTCAAATTCATAATGAAAGACAGAGGATTTGATAAGGGGATGTTCATCGCTGTTTTTGAGCCAGTCAAACAGTTGTCCCATCAGCTCAGGTACCCGGTCATACGGAGGCGCAACATGGGAGACACCCTGACGGTTGCCCACCCCGACATTCACCCGCCTGAACTGACCGGGTGTTCTCAAAATATTTTCCATCATTCGCCGATGTGCTTCGAGCAGATCGTTCATCTCATAAGGGCGATAAGCCTCAAAAGCGCTGTATGCGTTGATAGCACTTTGTGCTTCGGTCACCTCTTGATAAGTGCCCAAAACTCTTTTGCCTGCCAAAATGGCCGTGATTTTCTCTTCGCCGAGGAAATTCCCTTCAATCTCCAGTGTACCGGCCAAGGTTTTGATTCGTGAGACTTTACGAAGTTTGGGCGTAATGATATGTTTTTCATTCAGTGCAATTTTTGTCATCTCTTCACTGATCTGGGATGTGAGATTGACAATCTTGGATGTCAGGGTATAGGGTGGTTTGT
>JALVWV010000209.1 GCA_027023145.1 Campylobacteraceae bacterium
GGGATAGCTGCGTCCTTCGCTCTGGACGATGGGGGCGGAGAGCGCTTCGGCGATCGCAGTGGTATTGAGGGTGGCCGACATGATGAGGATACGCAAATCCTCCCGCAGCACCTCCTGAGACTCAAGCGTAAATGCCAGCGAGAGATCGGCATGCAGCGAGCGCTCATGGTACTCATCAAAGATCACCAGCCCCACATCCGGGAGCTCTGGATCGCCTTGAATCATCCTGGTCAAAATCCCCTCCGTGACGATCAAAATCCGCGTCACCTCACTCTCCACCCGATCCATCCGAATCCGATACCCCACACGCTCCCCGACCCGCTCACCGAGTATCTGAGCCATCCGAGCCGCCGAAGCCCGCACCGCCAACCGCCGTGGTTCGAGCATCACGATCCGCTTCCCCTCCAGCCACGGCTCTTCCATGAGTGCGAGCGGCACCATCGTCGTCTTACCCGCCCCCGGAGGCGCTTGGAGGATGAGACGGGTGTGAGAACGGAGGTGAGAGATGATCTCGGGGAGGGTTTGGGTGATGGGGAGATTAGTCGGCATTCAAGCTTTGACTGAGAGCTCCACAAAGATTTTTAGACATAAAGAATATCTCGCATGATATGTTTTTTTCCAGATCGTGACAGGTTATTCTTGGGTGCTAAATCAACTTTTGTACCCAACGTTTTTGAAATATCTTGTTTGATTTCATCAAGTTTTTTGAAACCAATGAAACCTTGAAAGTTTTCAAAAAATGGGTGCTTTAAATGGTAGAGAATGTCCACATCGCTTTGAGGAGACTGTTCCCCTCTCGCATAAGAGCCAAAAATACCATCAATAATAAATCCCTCTTTCTTATACATGGATTTCAAAGATTTTATTTTGAGAAGAAGATCTTGTTGTGTCATAGGATGCTCCTGCTTGTTATGGCAGTATTATAGCATAGAGGTGTTTGGTTCCGAAAACATTCTTGGGGCTGGGGTTTCAACCCCACCGGAAGTTACGCTGACGCGTCTTGTTGGACTGAAGTCCCAGCCCCTTTTTTAAAACATATGCTCCCCTGCGTAGATTCTGCAATTGCGCACCTTCTGTCGGTCACATCACGGGGACATTTTGACAAATCGCGTTGCGATTTTGGTGTGCTGTTGCACACCCTACGCGAGGTTAAAACCCATTTCACCGAAAATCTGTTGCACCGCTCCTTCGATCATCCCATACACTTCCTCGGCACGATGCGGTTCGTAATAGAGATCGGCCACTTCCTTGCCATCGAAACCGTAATCCCCGAGAAGTGAGACGTTGGTCAAGCCCAGTGCCAGCAAATCGTTGAGATTGTTCCGATCCATGGCGATAATACGATCAAAAGAAGCGAGGTCATAGTCGGAGATGTGGGTGGAGCGTTGGTGGGTGATGTCGATGCCGTGCTTGCGAGCCAGTTTTGTGGAGAGAGAGCAGGGGGGTTCGCCGTTGTGATAGCGGGAGGTACCGGCGGAGGCGATGGCAACATCGAAGCCGTGTTTATCGGCCAGATTCCGAGCCACACCCTCGGCCAGCGAGGAGCGGCAGATGTTCCCCAAGCAAACGAAGAGAATCGAAGGCATCAGGAGAGGTAATCTTGTAATGCTTTGGGCTCGAGGACGTCTTCGTGCCCCTTGATCTCCTGGATCGCCATGGCAGTGGCGCGGGCGGCGGCGATGGTAGTGAAGTAGGGGACGTGATTGCTCAGGACGGATTGGCGGATCACTTTGGCATCGCTCTTGGAGGAGACATTGTCGGAGGTGTTGATCGCTAGGGCGATCTCTTCGTTGCGGATCATGTCGTCGATGTTGGGGCGCCCTTCGGAGATCTTGAGCACTTTGGTGGCGGACACACCGGCGGCTTCGAGAGCGGCATGGGTACCGGAAGTAGCGACGATCTCGAAGCCTAAATCGGTAAACATTTTTCCTATCTCTCCGGCATATGGCTTATCGATCTCAGTCAGGGAGAGGAAGAGGGTGCCCGAAAGCGGGATGTCGTTTTTGGTCGCAAACTGGCTCTTGGCAAAGCTGGTGCCAAACGTTGCCGAGATCCCCATCACTTCGCCGGTGGACTTCATCTCGGGACCGAGGATCAGGTCGGAGCCGGGAAGTTTGTTGAAGGGGAATACCGCTTCTTTGAC
>JALVWV010000210.1 GCA_027023145.1 Campylobacteraceae bacterium
TTATTATTCTTCCCGGCGTGGTTCGCCGGGCCGCGTTTTTCCCCTGTTCAAAATCAGATTATTGTCATTACAGGGCGGGAAAAACACCGGCCCTTGCGAGGCCCCGCCTCTGCAACCATTTGTGTAGAATCAAGAATAGTTCTGTAATGGTGTGCGATTCCTCCCTGCGGTCGTCATGGCCCACTGATAAATAATCCCCCTTCCGTCCCCCCAGGGGACACTTCAAGGGAATAAATTCCCTTGAAAATCCCTTCAATTCCATAGCCCGAAACTCCTGTGGCCGGTCAAGCCGGTCATGTGTCGCGCCAGTCACTTCGCAAGCTCGTTAGGTGGCACGCCCCATGACAGATCGGCTTGCCGGGGAACGTTCATCTGGGAAGATGAAAGGTTTGTCGTCCTCATACATTTGCCGCTTTGCGGGTTCCGCTACGCTTCACTTTCAATTTTTTAATTTTTTCCTTCGTTCCTCAGTGAAAGGAAAAAAATTAAAAAAATATTTTTTTAATGGAATATCAATAAGATATGTTCCACGTGAAACGTAAACAAGGATTTTAAGGAGAAGGGTATGGGAACGAATACAAAAATCTATGAGATGATAACCGGCAAGATTTTATCCTTGATGGATGATGGTGTTATTCCCTGGCAGGCATCGTGGACAGGTGGCGGTTTTCCGACAAATATGGTTTCCGGCAAGAGGTACAGGGGAGTTAATGTTTTTCTACTGGCCGGGGCCGGTTATACATCAAAATACTGGATGACCTACAAGCAGGCCGTTGAAGCCGGCGGAAGCGTTCGGAAGGGAGAGAAAGGAACACAGATTATTTTCTGGAGATTTCTGGAAAAAGAGGAGGTCAACAGGGACACCGGCGAAGCGGAGATTCGTCGTATTCCCCTGTTGCGCTATTATACGGTTTTCAACCTGAACCAGACCGAAGGTATTAACGATCCGGACGAAGAAGGCAGCCCGGAAAATGATTTTGAACCTATTGGAAAGGCGGAGGTGATTTTCAATTCCATGCCGGATCGTCCGCAGATTGAATGGGGCAGGCGTCCCTGTTATTTACCGGGTCTGGATGTGGTCGGGCTTCCTGAATTGGAGAAGTTCATAAGCGGTGAGCGGTTTTATAAAACCGCCTTTCACGAGTTGACCCACAGCACCGGCCACAGTTGCCGTCTCAACCGTTCCTCGATCATAGATTTTCAGGCATTTGGATCCCACGAGTACAGCAAGGAAGAGCTGATTGCAGAGTTCGGGGCATCCTTTCTCTGTGCCGAAGCCGGCATTGTTCAGCCGGTCATCGAAAACGCTGCCGCGTATATTGACGGATGGGCAAAGGTTTTTCAAAAGGACCGGAAAATTATCATTCATGCCGCTGCCGCCGCCCAGAAAGCAGCTGATTATATCCTGGGCAGGGAACAAAAATAAAAAAATCTCTGTTCCGACGAGGTAAGTTTTCCTGCCTGTCGGGACAGAGAATCTTTCCCAAAGTTTTTTAATTTTTTTTATGGTATCAAGTACAGCTGACTGGTGCAAAGAACAGATTCATATTAAACCGTAGAGGAAGAAGATGAAAACCAGAATCAAAAAATCAGCATGGTATCTATTCGTTGGACTTGTTGTTTTGACGGTATGTTGTTCAATAAATGGCTGCAGCACATTAACGGCTGTTGCAGACCTGAACCAGCATCCACCTGTTAACATTTTCACCTCCAAAGAGAAGCCGTCAAAGGTATTTGACAGTGTCATGAAAACCATGGCATCTTTCGGCAAGATAATCGCACGTGATGAAAAAAGTGGCGTGGTACAGGGAAAGAAAGGCAATTGGCGGGTTAATGTCATCATCACTCCAGACCGGGGATCGGGCAGCTTGATTAAAATGTCTGCACGCTATATTCCATCAAAAACAAGGATGGACTTCAACACACGTCAGATGATAACAGAAGAATTTATGAAAAAATTCGAAGAAGTTCTCGGAAGCCCGCTTTCGTTGCAAAAGGTGGAAAAATAGCTATGCTGACTTTCTTATCGCGCCGCGCAGTCCGCATTGCAGACCGTGAGGGATACCACTACCAATCATTTGGCCTGCAGCCAAATTATCGCGCCATGGCCCTTCCCTGCGGGGAAGGGCACTGGTTACTAC
>JALVWV010000211.1 GCA_027023145.1 Campylobacteraceae bacterium
TACTTTGAACGGGAGGTATCCGAGGTATCCTGCAACCAGTGCTCCAACCAAAAGAAACGGGACGATAACAATCGCCAAAAAAATTCCGAAACATGAACCACCTGATTCCAATCCACTTTTTTGCATGGACCACCCTTTTGAATAAATTTGCAACAATTATAGCACAATGAGGTTGCAAATCTGTACAGCTTTGACTATAATAACAGCACAATTACATACCAAGGAAGTCACTGATGTCTTTTTTTACGCAAACCGCACATACCAAAAGCGGCAAAATTGAAACCCATCTGCGTTGGTGGGTGACATTGATCCTCTCGATGGTTCTTGCACTCGGCACATGGAATCCAACCTCACACCACTTCATCAGCTACATCAGCAGCGGCGATCCTCTTTCCGGTTTTCATCCCTTTTTTATTCTCATCATGATAGCCCTTTGGTTGTTGGCATTCAAAGCGGTTCTTCAGAGTATCAAAATCTATGGAGCCCTCATTGCCATAGCGATCATCGTCGCGTTTGTCTACGGATTGGCGCAAATGGGTTGGCTTGATACCTCCAAATGGAGCACGCTTGGATGGGTGGCTACGATTGGTGCTGGATTGATTATCTTTGTGGGGATGAATGCTTCAATCCTTTGGAAAAAAGCCACCGGTGTCTATACAACCGATGCGACGGATGAGGACTGATAGAATTAGATTAGAAATTCGGGAGAAATTAGAAGTTAGGAATTGGGGATTGGGGATTGGGGACGCGACTTGAGTCGCGTTTGGTGGGACTGAAGTCCCAGCCCCTTTTGCCATCGGTAGAGACGTTTGCCTTATCGGTACTTAACACGTAACACTTAGCACTTAACACGTGCGCAACGCGCACCCCTAAAGGATCCCCAATGCGACGACGTTACATAGCTGCTCTTGCTGTATTTGTGCCCGTAGTTGTCGTGGGAGTACTGCGTTATTTCTATCCACTGACATGGGAAGGCTTGAGCGGCTATATGGTCATCGTCGCGTTAATGTTCAAAAGTGCTCTTCTCTCTTTTTGGGCGGCATCCAAGCTTAAACTTCTTGCGTTTATCAAAGGGCTTACGTTTGTCCAGGGGTTTTATCTTCTTCTGAAGCGCTGGTTTCTTGACAATGTTTTTGCCCGCTGGCTCAAACGTAATGTGACGGATCATATTGCCGAGGGGTTCGGGGAAGTTGTAGCCTTTTACAGGACGCTCAACCTCCGAGCCAAGCTGCGCAACATCCTCCTGCCACTCCTTGTCGGTGGCGGGACGATTGCCCTGCTCTATCAAGGTGGGATGCTTGATAAAATCCTCCTTTTTACTGAGCTCAAAGTGATCGTTATCAGCCTCTCCAAAACGTTGTTGCTTCTTTTGTCTCAAATGTTCAGCTTTGTGTTTAATTCCTGGATCACCCCGATTCTTGAAGTATTTGCTCTGAGTTATTTTTTTACGTGGCTTGAGGAGAAGTTGGGGGCGGACAACCCCCTCATCCGCGTACTCAATGCTATCGGGAGGGGACTCAACCGGGTACTGTTTTTCTTCGCCGGGCTCAACCGCCGTTACGTCGACCCGATCCTCAATGACCGGGTCAGTGATGGTAGTCGTCGGATCAGCTCTGCACTCCAACGCTACGTCCGCGACAAAAAGATCGCCTACGAATACGATCAGTTTGATCGGTTTGAGAGGAAGATCCTCGATGGGCACATCGATGCGTATCACTACTTCAAAGGGATGGAGACCGTCACCGACAAGCGTGAACTCTACACCCGCATCAACCGCCGTACCGATGATAACCTTGAGATTGTAGGATTCATCTCCCGCAATGCACGAGGCGATTTGCTCCCCGAGACAGTCAAAGACAGCTTCTATCACGATATCTTCTTCCTCGAAGGCTTTGCCTCCTCCCACCGGCACGGGGTAGGACACGAAGAGGAGGAGCACCCCGACCACAGCGACTTTTGGGTACTCAACACCAGCAAATACCCCTTTGTGCTCCGCTCCCATAGCGGATACGTTCCTGCCACCAAAATCCCGCCCCACTCCGTGCAATTGATCAAAACAGATCATCCACAGGATTACACGTCTGGAGATATCTATGGAGAGTTTCGTGGGCGGACGGAGACGTTGACTCCGATTGAGCCGAGACGGTAATAATGAGGAGTGAGGAATTAGGAATTAGGAATTTTGGTATGCGTTGCTTTGCAACAACGCTTTTGTAAGTTGGGGACGCGACTTTAGTCGCGTTTTGGTTCCCCTGTTGGGGGAAATGTGGATGCTTACGCGTCGCCCTGAGCGGCTTGTTCTTTGGCGATCTCTTCGCGTACCATGTCCATGTCCAGAGCGATCACTTGCTCGATGATGTCCTTGAGGGCTTCTTCGGGCATGAGACCCGGCTGTGAGAAGACAATGATTCCCTCTTTGAGGATCATGGTTGTGGGGATAGAACGGATCTGGAAGTGTCCGGCGAGTTCCTGCTCCTCTTCAGTGTTGACTTTTCCGAAGACGATGTCGGGATAGTCCCCGGCAGTTTTTTCGTAGATCGGAGCGAATGATTTACAGGGAGCACACCATGGTGCCCAGAAGTCAATGATGACGATTTGGTTGTTTTCGACGGTTTCGTTGAAGTTTGCAGCGGTCAGGGTGGTCAATGCCATGGTAATGTCCTCGTGATAAATTGATGTAAGGCGGCATTATGCCATAGTGAGCTGAAAATTGGGTATGTGCAGTTGCAGGAGACCCCTTTGTGATGATTATGGATTGCCAAAGGATTGTCTCGCTATAATTATGGATATAACCATAAAAAATAATATAAATTTTATGGGTAAAACCCAAAAAGGATCCGTCCCAAAAGCAGTGGGGACAGTATCTTTGTCAAGCCGAAAAAGCTTTATCTCGGTAATACCAATCTCCATTATGCCTATTGTGACGCTACAGAGATCGGCACGATACGTGAAGTGTTTTTTATGTCGATGTTACAAAAAGAGCGCATCGAGGTGGCTGCTCAAGGGGATTTTGTACTCAACAGCAAGTATACTGTAGAGATAGGCGGAAAAAACAAGAGTTACAAACAGATAAAGGATATAGAGCACTCTTATATCGTAGCCGACGATATCGAAGTGGGGTTTGGGAACAAGATACCGTTGTGGCTGTTTGGATTTTTGTATTGACGATATCACAGGAGCAGGGACTTTAGTCCCGTAATGATCCTTTGCTAGGAATAGGTTTGAAATCACTGAAGTCCAAGCCCCAAACGGCAGCGAAACAAAAGGGGCTGGGACTTTAGTCCCACAATGGATGAGCAATCATCCTATGGCAAGTCAGAAAAAACGAAAACTCTTACTAATTCCAAGTATAATACACAACTCAACCAAGGAGTGGCGATGCCCTATTATATATTATTTGACACTGAGACCACCGGAAATGGCGACAAAGATCGCATCATTCAAGTCGGTGCCATGGTCGTTAAAAGTCGTGACAATGTAGAAGTGATCGACGAGCTGTGCCGC
The DNA here is from genome assembly GCA_027023145.1 of Campylobacteraceae bacterium. Classification (GTDB taxonomy): domain Bacteria; phylum Campylobacterota; class Campylobacteria; order Campylobacterales; family Sulfurovaceae; genus S017-3. Next base: position 3,505 of record JALVWV010000211.1, read on the forward strand.
ACAGAAGTCCCCATCACCATCGAGGCGATGGAGGTGCACGGGATCACACCGGATGTGGTCGCCGACAAGCCGCTCTATGCTGAGACGACATTTGCTCGGCGGATTGGGGAGCTGAATGTGCCGGAGAATTACCTCATTGCCCACAACATTGGTTTTGACCTCGGGATGATCGAAAAAGAGGGATTTCAAAATAGGATGAAACTCATCGACACTGTCCGGTGCGCCCGCCACCTCCTCCCCGACCTCCCCGCTCACCGGCTCCAGTACCTCCGTTATGCGCTGGAGCTCTATCGAGAGGAAGCGGCTGAAGCTTCCAAACTCGGGGTCGCGATCAAAGCCCACGATGCCATCGGGGATGTCCTGATCCTCAAGCTCCTCTTCTCGTACCTCATCCAAAAAGTCCGTGAAGCATTTCCTGATGACAATCCAGTAGAGAAGATGGTCGAGCTCACCCAAACCCCCGTTATGATCCGCACCTTCAAATTTGGCAAATACAAGGGGGAATCGATCGAAGAGATCGCTGCCAAAGACCCCAGCTATTTGTCATGGATGCGCAAAAACCTCGATCTCGATGAGGACATGCGCTATACCTTGGATGCCTATCTTCATTAAAGATACGCTATATTTACGGAAAAAATAAGGTAGTTTTGTGAACGAAGTAACACAGAGTGAGGGGTTGCAACTGCCCTATCTTGAGATGGGTTCCGGATTTATGATTGGGCTCTCCGTCGGTTATGTAGTCAAAAAAAGTTTCAAACTGATGCTTTTGCTGATGGGGTTGGCCGTCATCGGTGTGTTTATCCTCGAAAATCAGGGGATTATCACCCTCAATGAAACCTCCCTCAACCAGAATGTCTCCCTCGGTGTCGAAGCGTTCAAACAGTTTGTCCTCTTCCTCAAAGAGCGCCTCGCTGCCCTCAAGATCGCCGGAGGAGCCAGTGCTATCGCCGGGTTTGTCGTCGGATTGAAGATGGGGTAGATTTAAATTAGGAGTGAGGAATTAGGAGTTAGGAATTTTGGTTTGCGTTGCATTCAACGCTTTTATTGGGGTATTCTCGCGTAGGGTGTGCAATAGCACACCAAAATCGTTGCGCGATTTGTCAAAATACCCTTAGGGGTGCCCTAAAATTTGGATGGAGAACAGCAATGTTGGTACATATCTGTTGTGCGGTGGATAGCCACTATTTTCTCCAGAAACTCCGTGACGATTATCCCGACGAGAAGCTGATCGGTTATTTTTATGACCCCAATATCCATCCTTGGAGTGAATATTACCTTCGGCTCCTCGAAGTCCGGCGCAGCTGCAAGATGCTGAACATCGAGCTGATTGAGGGGGCGTATGACATGGAGGGGTGGCTCTCGGCTGTCCGAGGACTCGAGCACGCACCCGAAAAGGGAGTCCGGTGCAGTATCTGTTTTGACCACCGATTTGAGGCGAGTGCACAGAAAGCAGCGGAGCTGGGAGAAAAAGTTTTCACCTCCACTCTTCTGACGTCCCCTAAAAAATCGCTTGAACAATTGCGGAATTCCGGAGAAGCAATCGCGGCACGGTTTGGAATCTCCTTTGTTGCGCCTGACTATCGCAAAGCTTCCGGGACGCAGGAGCAGAACATACTCGCCAAAGAGGCCAAACTCTATCGGCAGGACTACTGTGGATGTGTGTTTGCTCTCGGGCAGCAGCGGGCGCAGCAGGAGCGGATCGCCGACGAGCTCATGAGCCCCATTTCGGGGCAAATTCAGCCCGAATCGATCGAAGAGCGGATTGCTTTGTATGAGCAACGTCTCGAGCTTGAAGCTGATGATCGCCCGTATACGATCGTCAAAGAGCGCTTCCTCAACTGGCGCCTCAGCCATGCCCGACTCACTGTGCGTGGGGTTTCGACTCCGGTGCATATCCTCCCCTATTCTACCCTCAAAAAAAACTACACACGCGGCCGAATTGAACAGCAGGTCAAGGGTATCGCCCACCTGAGCCGTGATGAAGTGAAGTTTCTCTCACTTGCGGATTACAATCGGATAACACAGTCCCATTATGGGGATGTTACCACCTTGATTTTCGCTCCACCACCTTTTGAGGCAGAGGTGGCATTGCGTCGATCCTTGCTGAGCTCAGCGTACGATTTGAGTACGATCTGTATCGTCGAGATGCTGCCCAAGAACAAAATAGAGCTCTGGCTTGAAGCGCAGACGTATGAGGATGTCCGTGAGCGGCTGATTCCCCTTTGAATCGGGTCGGTTAATCGCCGATTTACTTCTTTTGGGTAAAATATTGGACTTAATAACAGAATTTCTCTCCAAGGACATCGCGTGCAATACGATATCAACGCCATCAAGAAAATCCTCCCCCATCGCTATCCGATCCTCCTCGTCGACCGTGTGACGGAACTCACCGTCAATGAATCGATTGTCGCTTACAAAAATATCACCGCCTCTGAGCCGGTTTTTGAGGGGCATTTTCCTGATCAGCCGATCTACCCCGGTGTCTACATGATCGAAGGGATGGCGCAGGCGGGCGGGATCCTTGCTTTTGAGAGCCACACCAAAGAAAACATCAACATGAACGGCAAGATCGTCTACTTCATGAGTATCGACAAAGCCAAATTTCGTGTCCCAGTTACCCCGGGTGATCGTCTCGAGTACCGTGTTGAAGTGACCAAAAAACGTGGGCAGATTTGGCAATTTATCGGCAAAGCTTATGTCGAGGATAAGCTTGTTGCCGAAGCCGAGCTCAAAGCCATGGTTGCGGATAAGTAGGCGATGATGAAAAAATGCAGCTTTTGCGAAAGCATCGAACGGGAAGAGAATCCACTGATTGCTGGCAACAACGCATACATTTGCTCCAACTGTGTTGTTTCAGCTTACAAGATTTTGTTTGGAGAGGATGAAGTCAAGCCCCACACCGATTTTGACATCAATATGCTTACCCCCAAGGAGATCAAGCGGCATCTTGATGCGTACGTTATCGGGCAAAATCAAGCCAAAAAAACCCTCTCTGTTGCCGTCTACAACCATTATAAGCGTATCCTCAAAGAATCGACCGATGATGATACCGATATCGCCAAATCCAACATTCTGTTGATCGGCCCTACTGGCAGCGGTAAGACCCTGCTGGCTCAGACCATTGCCCGTTTCCTGGATGTCCCCATTGCCATCACCGATGCGACCAACCTCACCGAAGCAGGCTACGTCGGAGAAGATGTCGAAAACATCCTAACCAAGCTCCTTCAGTCCGCTGACGGCGACATCGAGCGGGCTCAGCGGGGGATCGTCTTCATCGACGAAGTAGACAAGATCGCTAGGATGGGCGAAAACCGCTCCATTACCCGTGACGTCTCCGGCGAAGGGGTACAACAGGCACTCCTCAAGATTATCGAAGGTTCCATCGTCAATATCTCGCCCAAGGGGGGGCGCAAACATCCCAACCAGGATTTTACCCAGATTGATACCACCGATATTCTCTTTATCTGCGGAGGTGCATTTGACGGTCTCAATGACATCATCAAGCGCCGCATTGGGGGCAACACTCTCGGGTTTGGCCAAACCAAACGGAGCAAAAGCGAAGAAGACGAACTTCTCCACGAAGTCGAACCAGATGATTTGGTCACCTACGGTCTCATCCCGGAACTCATCGGGCGCTTGCATATCACGGCGACGCTGGAGCAAATTACCGTCGAAGACATGGTGCGGATTTTAACCGAGCCCAAAAATGCGCTGATCAAGCAATATCAAAAGCTGTTTGAACTCGACGACGTCATCCTCACGTTTGAACCGGAAGCACTGGATGCGATTGCCCAGAAGGCGATCGAGCGGAAGACCGGTGCCCGAGGATTGCGTTCAATCCTCGAGGAGTTGCTGCTCGATGTGATGTACCAGCTACCGGATCTATCTGGGTACGAAGTGATCATCACACCGGAAGTGATTCACGAAAATGCCGATCCACTCTACTTGAAAAATAAAAAAAGCGCATAATCAAAGAAGGACAGACTTATGGGATTATTTAAAAACCTTTTTGGAACGTTTTCCAAAGACCTCGCAATTGATCTTGGTACGGCCAATATCCTCGTCCTCGTCAAAGGGCAGGGGATCAGCATCAATGAGCCGTCTGTTGTCGCCATTCAGGTGGACAAACATGGACAGGAGAGGGTCTTGGCTGTCGGGCATGAAGCCAAAGATATGGTGGGGAAAACACCAGGAAATATCAAGGCAATCCGCCCGATGAAAGATGGCGTTATCGCTGACTTTCAAGTGACCGAGCTGATGATCGAGCACTTTATAAACAAAGTGCATGGTCGCAAAATGTTTTCGGCGCCCCGTATCGTTATTTGTGTCCCGTATGGTTTGACTCAGGTGGAGCGCAAGGCAGTCAAAGAGTCGGCGACCAACGCTGGGGCTCGTTCTGTGTATCTGATTGAAGAGCCTATGGCGGCAGCTATCGGTGCCGGTCTTCCGGTTCGCGACCCCAATGGTAACTTGGTTGTCGACATCGGAGGGGGAACGACGGAAATAGGCGTGATCTCACTGGGGGGGCTTGTGCTGAGCAAATCGATTCGTATCGCCGGAGATAAGCTCGATGCAGCCATCACCGACTATGTAAAGAAAAAATTCAACCTCCTCATCGGAGATCGGATTGCCGAAGAGCTCAAGATCAAGATCGGTACGGCGGTCAAACTGGATGAAGAGCTGCGCACGCAAGTACGTGGTCGTGACCAGGTTGAGGGGATTTTGACGTCGGTAGATATCACCAGCGAACACATTCGTGAAGCGATGGAAGAGCCTCTGCGACAGATTGCCGAAGCGCTCAAAAGTGTCCTCGAAGAGATGCCGCCCGATCTGGCCGGAGACATCGTCCAGAACGGCGTGGTGCTTACCGGTGGCGGCGCCCTCATCCGTGGCTTGGACAAATACCTTTCGGATTTTGTCAAATTGCCCATCTATGTAGCAGAAGACCCTCTCCTTGCCGTAGCCAAGGGGACTGGTAGAGCCCTTGAGGAATTGGATCTCCTTCAGCAAACTTCCTTCGACGACGAGTGACATAAGCAGGATCGATGAAATCACGCATCCTTTTTTTACTGTTGTTGTTTGTGGCATTGTTTATCCTTATTACGCGCAGCAACCATTCGATACAGGATACCATCCTTACCGTCGTTACCCCAATCAAGCAAACGTACAGGAGCTTAACCCAATCGGTCAAGGATCGTGGAAAAAGTTATATTTTTCAAAAAGAGAATATCCAGAAGCTGACCAGAGAAAATAAGAAATTGCGAAAATATTTGCTGGACCAGACCCACTATCTCCAGCAAGTCTCTACCCTGTACAAAAAAATCCCTTCCCTTGAGAAGTTACCCCACCACAGTATGGAACTGGTCGATACCATTTCATATATCCGTCTTAACAGTTTCAACGAGATCATGCTGACCCGTCCAAAAAAAGCAAAACTGGAGGAGAATCATCTCTATGGTTTAATTCAAAATGAAGTTGTAGGGGGGACAGCTGTCCGGAGAGGAGATCATCTCTATGGGTACCTCACGTCCAATCCGCGATGCCGTTTTGGGGTGTTTGTCGGCAAGAGTCGTTCTCCCGGTATCGCCGAGGGACTTGACAAGGAGACTATGGTCGTAAAATTTATCCCAAAATGGGCCAAAGTCGACGTGGGAGACAAAGTAGAGACCAGTGGGCTTGATGGGATCTTTTTTGCCAATGTTCCCGTCGGCACAGTGAAAAAAGTCGCTATAGAGAGCAGCTACAAAAGTGCCTACATCAAAACATACAACGACACCCTACATCCTGATTATTTCTTCTTGATTACCGATCCTGCCCCATATCTCGCTTCAGACTACGACAGAGATCATACCCATTTGAATACCAACGCCACCCCTGTGGAGGTGACCATAAGTCGCGCTCCGGACGCAAA
>JALVWV010000212.1 GCA_027023145.1 Campylobacteraceae bacterium
CCCCCTCCCAGGTGTTGTGGCGGCTCCCCTGCCCGGCCGTTTGCTCTTCAGCAATCACCGCCACAGGTTGTGTGATCTCCCCTCGCCGAATACGATCGACCAAATACACTTGAGTCGAGGGGAGGGTTTCAAAAGAGAGGATGTCCAACTTTGAGCCCCCGTCCGACGCAATAGGCTTTGGCACTCATCGCTTTTTTACCACTGGGCTGAAGGGTTCCGATCCGGACACTTCCTCTCTTGCAACCTACAACAACGGCTTCGTTCTCAAAACTAAGAATTTCAAACGGCGCGTGTTTGCCATCCGTCTCTATCAATGTGACGTCATCCAATTTGGTACCATTGGAGGCAAAAACCCCCGGCCACCCCTCAAACGCCCGGTATTTGCGGTAGAGAATTTCAGCATCCAAACCATCCACCTCTCCGTCACTCTTTTTGATCTTTTTGCAGTGGGTTGCTTCAGCATCATTCTGGGGAACAGGGGTAATCACCTCAAACGTACGCAGTGTCTCAAGCGTCACATCACAGGCGTCGTGGGTCAACTGATCCATCAAGGCATGCAGACGCATGTCTGCGGGGATGACAAATGCCTTTTTCAGAAGTATATCCCCCGTATCAAGCCCCTCTTCCATCAGCATGGAGGTCACTCCGGTCACGGCATCACCATTGAGGAGGGACTGTTGTACTGGCGAGGCTCCGCGATACTGTGGCAGGAGTGAAGCGTGGAGGTTGATGCAGGGGGCAATCTCCAGCACCGAGGTGGGGAGCAATTGTCCAAAAGCTGCTACGACAATAAAATCGGGTTTCACGGTCGTAATCGCCTCGACGATCCCCTCTTCATCTAAGCGTGATGGCTGAAGCACTTCAATTTCATGCGCCTCAGCCAGTACTTTCACCGGCGGTGGCGTCAATACCTTTTTGCGCCCTACCGGGCGATCGGGTTGGGTTACCACCAGCCCTACTTCCATGTCTTCCGCCTCAATCAAAGTCTGAAGGATCGCCTCAGCGTAGTGGGGGGTGCCCATGAAGACGATCCGTTTTGTTTCGTTTTTCATTTTTCATCTCTTAATTTTTTATCAAAAACTGTAGGGTACTGTCCCCTGACAACACCAATAGGCATGCAATGCAAAGATTATTTTTTGTTGTGCATAGATCTGGTGTTGTGAGGGTACAACACCCTACAAAAATCTATCAAAAAAAGCGTTGCAAAGCAACGCATACCAACATTCCTAATTTCTAACTCCTCATTCTTCATTCACAAACAGCGTCCCCCCCCGATGCTTTCCCTCAATCAAAAACGCCCGCGCATCGCCCAAGTCAAACCCGCTGGCAAGGAACATCTGCCGACCGTGCTCCATCAAAAAATGCGCCGATTGGAGCTTGGTGACGATCCCTCCGGTAGCAAATGCGTTGCCTGGGGTGTACTCGGCGTTGAGCTCTTCGGGGCTCAGGTGTGTGACTACTTTACGGGGGATTGCATCAGGATGGGCGTGGGGATCGGCGTCGTAATAGGCATCAATGTCGGAGAGGATCACCAGCATCTGCGCATCAAAATAGTGCGCCACGTGAGCTGAGAGGCGGTCGTTGTCACCGAAGAGGAGCTCCTCGGTAGCGGTCACATCGTTTTCGTTGATGATCGGCACCACCCCCACTTCAAGCAAGCGATCGACGGCTCTACGGGCATGGCGGGTGCGTTTGCGCGAATCAAAATCGTCGGCACTCAGCAACAGTTGTGCTGAGAGGATACCGTGGTGGGCAAATTTTTCCTGATACATTTTGAGCAAATAGGGCTGACCAATGGCGGCCAAAGCCTGTTTACTGGCCACATCCCCACGATCGAGATGACTTTGGGTGTAGCCAGCCGCCACCGCACCGGAGCTGACGAGGATCACTTCGTGTTCTGCTTCTTTGAGCTCGGCGATGAGGTCGACCAGTGCTCGCATCCGCTCCCGAGCGACCCCGTCCTGCTCGGTAAGGACATGGGAGCCGACTTTGATGACGATCCGCTGCATGGGGTTACTCCTCTTCACTCTTTTTCGTTTCCGCTTTAGCCGATTCGGCCAGCGCATAGCGCAACGCTTCGGTGTTGGTTTGCGCCACGGCCGAAATGGGGAGGACAAACACTGGTACGCTGACATCAA
>JALVWV010000213.1 GCA_027023145.1 Campylobacteraceae bacterium
GGTGGATTCCCGACCTCTCGGCCTCGACCTCTTCAAGCTTGCGCTCCAGCAGCTTTTTTCGTCCCCTGTAGCGTTTGTCTCTGTCCTGTTCGACTTCTGAAAGCGGGAAAAAGTCTTTTTTGTTCCGGTCCAGGTGCGCAAGACATATCAACCGTTGTTCCATATCCCGGACACGGACGTATGAAGGGTCATGGATGTCATATTCAACAATGACCTTTTCGCCGTGGTAATGTTCCAGAATGGGCTCGTAATAGACGTTATTGTGCAGGCTGATCTTGCCGCGTATGGCTTTGCGGACAGTCTGAGGCCGGAACAGGTCGGCCAGAATTTCCGGTGGCAGCAGGGTTGGTTCCCAGCCGTTTTTTATTGACGTGAACCATGCTTCCGCGGGCGTCATGTGCCTGATGCGCTGCGTGGCGGCGTCCCGCATCTTCGGCAACCCGGCATGCGGCGTGTTGTTGTAATCGCGCATGCTTTGTTCGCAAAATTCGATAAATTGTCGCCAGGACGGCAGGTCATTGGTCACGCATGTGCCGGTGTTTCTGACCTCTTTTTCCAGGGCGACATAAACCTGTTTCTTGACCAGTTCATCCATCCCTTTACCGACAAAGGTTTGGAGTTTGCGGGCTGCGGATATCCAGAGCCTCTGGTTTGTTTTTTCAACCAATCCGCGCCCCTGGGCATTGCCAGGGATGCCGGTTTTATGGGTTATTCCGGCCCTGGCCAGCACGCCGGTAACCTCATCGCTGAGGATATGGGCCATGTTGCCGGCGCCGTTATCCGTATACAGGATAGCAGGCACGCCGCCCCACGGCTTTTGATCGTTGACCGTCATGGCGTTGCGCAGGGCATCGGCAACCGTATGGGCCGATTCAGCCAGGCCCGTTGACCAGCCAAGGCACATCTTGGTTTTTACATCGATGACAGCGCAGACTTCCGGCTTGAATGGTCTGCCATGCACCGGATGCGCGACCTTTGCCTTGAAAGAATGGCCGTCGCACTGCACGACATCGAGCGGCAGCAGGTTGTCCGTGGACCGTTGGATATAGCCGCGAAAACGCTTGAGAGCAGAGGGGCTGTGTCTCCCTTTTTCCCGTTCCAGCCGGGATCGTTTGTGGTGGTATCGCCGGAGCTGGTGGTAGCTCGGCATCTGGATATGTTCCGGCAGGATATGCTCCAGCTCCCGCATTGCCTCCGGTATGGACGGCTTTTGCGGCCGGTTGTAGACCTTGTGAAAATAAGGTGCCCATTCAGGGAGCTGCTCCTTGCGCGCCTGTTTCGGGGCCAGGGCCGCCTCGCCGTATCTGCGTATTTTTCTCTGCCACCCCAGGATTGTGGACCGGGAGAGCGTGCGTCCGTTGCCTCGGCGCGCATTGGCGATGCGGACCATGTTCTGCAGATTTTCAGGCAGCATTTTTGCCTTGGCAAGTTTCACCAGCTTGTCCGCCGCCTCTGTGGTGCCGTGTATTTCTTTGAGTTCTTCAAACTTTCGGTATAGTGCCAGACGCGCGGTGAGCACGTCTCGTTGCCATTTCTTCAGGCTGCCGGTTTCCGCCCTGGCGTCTGCAGTTGCAACGATGTTTTTTGTATGAGCCGGTAGTATTGGTAATATTTCGGGGCTGGCACGGCAAAACAGGTCATCCCTGGTCTCGTCAGGCAGGGATTCAAAATAATATTCCCTGCCGCCGCCGCGACTACTGGTATTGTATCGATAGAGCCAGTCTTCGCGTTTGGCCCTGGCGTTAACGCCCTGCACAGTCTTCGGCATACCGGCAACCCCTGCTAATTCTGCTGCCGTGTACCACTTCTTCATGCCACATCCCTCAAGTTCATTCCTTTCGGCAGGGCCAGGTGCTTTTTGGGACACCCGTTTTCCACAAACCAGCGCAAGACACGCTTGTTGTCTTCATCGCCATAAACCGTCGTCCGCACAGTTCTTGAGTCGGCATACCCAAGAACATCCCTAATCTCCCGGTAGGTAATCCCCTTACGGATCATCCACACCCTGATTTCGGTTGTATTCCTTTTTTTTTCTTTTCTTGTCTTTTTCATTTTTTGATCTTCTCCTTCTTTTTCTCCATGTTTTTGTGAACTTCCTTTGTGGAGTTT
>JALVWV010000214.1 GCA_027023145.1 Campylobacteraceae bacterium
AGACAGCTCTGGCCGAAGCCGAAGTGGAGTATCAGGACAAAGAGGACTACTCGATCTATGTAGCCTTTGAGATGAGCGACAAAGCCAAGCAGGATCTCGATCTCCCGGAAAAAGCGGCCATCGTCATCTGGACGACCACCCCCTGGACACTGCCGGCCAACACGGGAATTTCTCTCAATCCCGAGGCGATGTACCTTCTGACCGAAGACGGCTACATCGTCGCCGAAGAGCGCCATGCCGCTCTCGTCGAAGAGGGAGTCGTCGGTGCCCACTCTGGACGCAAGATCAGCGCCAAAGAGCTCGAAAACACACTGGCGATCAATCCGCTCAATGGACGTAGCTCCCACATCATTCTCGGTGAGCACGTCGAGCTCAGCGGGGGAACCGGAGCAGTACACACGGCACCAGGACACGGAGAGGATGACTACTTTGCTGGGCTCAAGTACGGCCTGGAAATCCTCATGCCGGTGGACGACAAAGGGCGCTATGATGAGAGTATTATCGGGCATCAGCTTATCCCTGAACCGGAAAATTTCGTCGGGATGCATGTGTTCAAAGCCAACGAACCGATCCTAGAACTTCTCGGAGAGAGCCTGCTCAAAGTGAGCAAATTCACCCACTCGTATCCCTACTGCTGGCGGACAAAAAAGCCGGTGATCTACCGGGCAACCCGCCAATGGTTTATCGCCATTGATCAAGCACCCAATGGTGCCGGTGCCGAAAAAAGCCTGCGCGATCTAGCGATGGAGGGGATCGACAAGACGGCGTTTTACCCCGACTGGGGGCGCAACCGGATCGGCTCGATGGTGGAGCAACGCCCCGACTGGTGTATCTCCCGTCAGCGGACGTGGGGGGTGCCGATCGCGTTTTTCCGGGACAAGAAGACCCACGACGTGATCTTCGACGATGCGGTGCTCGATCATGTGGCCGCTATTTTCGAGCGCGAAGGGTGTGATGCGTGGTACGACCGTCCTATTGCAGAGCTCCTGCCCGAGGGGACAGCCTACAATCCTGATGATCTGGAAAAAGTCGATGACATCCTCGACGTATGGTTTGACAGTGGATCGACCTGGAACGCAGTACTCAAAAGCGGCAACTACGATGCCGGACATTTCCCGGCCGATATGTATCTCGAGGGGAGCGATCAACACCGGGGGTGGTTCCAGAGTTCTCTGCTGCTGAGCACGGCGATCAACTTCCATCCCCCGTATGAGTCGATCCTTACTCATGGATTTACCGTCGATGAGAAGGGTGAGAAGATGTCTAAGTCCAAGGGCAACGTCGTCGCCCCCCAGAAAGTCACCCAACAATATGGCTCAGAGATCCTCCGCCTGTGGGTGGCACTGAGCGACTATCAGGGCGATCTGAAGATCTCAGACGGCATCCTCAAGCAAACCGCCGAGCAGTACCGCAAGATCCGCAATACCTTCCGTTTCCTGCTGGCCAACGTGAACGATCTGGACAGCATCGTCTCTCCCGAAGCGTATGGCGAACTCGACCGCTGGATCCTGCGCAAGGCACGCGGGGTATTTGCCGAAGTCAAAGCGAGTTTTGATCGGTACGATTTCCTCCGGGGATTTGCTCTACTCAATCACTTCCTGACTAACGAACTCAGCGGTATCTATATGGATGTGTGCAAAGACCGTCTCTACACCGAACGCGCCGACAACCCCACCCGCCGCAGCGCCCAGTCGGCCATGGCGCTCATCGCCCGCTCGATGCTCGCCCTTATCGCTCCGGTACTCACTTACACGGCCGACGAGATCCTCGAGTATGCTCCGGCGGTATTCAAAGGTGACATGGAATCAGTCTTTGACCTCGAGTACAGCGAAGTACCCGAAGTAGCCGAGAGCTTTGATGACACTCTCATGCTTGCTACCCGTGAAGCCCTCTCTGAAGAGGTCGACCGTCTCAAAAAAGAGAAGATCATCAAATCAACCCTCGAGCTCGAAATCGCCGGAGATGTCGATGCCTTCACCATCACCGATGCCAAAGACCTCGAAGACTGGTTTGTCGTCAGCGGAGTAGCGGCTGCCTCCGTCGGCGAAGAACTCGGCCGCTTCGAAGCCGACGGCCACACCTACACCCTCCACCGCGCCACCC
>JALVWV010000215.1 GCA_027023145.1 Campylobacteraceae bacterium
CGATCCGCATCGTGGAGGTGAGATTTACACTGGTCACGGTAACGATCGACACAAGCAATACGACAAGAAAAAGGATCTCCTTGCCGACAATCCAAGCGCCGAGTGTGTAGCGTGTGAGAGTTGTGTGGCTGTCTGCCCCACCCACATCGACATCCGCAAGGGTCTCCAGCTCGAGTGTATCAACTGTCTCGAGTGCGTCGATGCCTGTACTACGGTTCAGGCGGCGTTCGACCGTCCAAGCCTCGTCCGCTGGTCGAGCGAGCGTGAGACGATCCAACAAGCAGGCAAGACGCGCTATACTCGCCCCAAAGTCCTCGCTTATTTTGGGGCGCTTGCTTTGGTATTGGTTGCGCTCTTTATGATGGGCAGCAAAAAAGAGAATATGCTTCTCAACATCAACAAATCGACCCGCCTCTACAAGATCACCGATGACGGCAAGGTGCAGAACGATTACATCTTCCTCTTCCAGAACACGGATCGCAAAGCGCACAAGTACGCTTTTGAGATCGAAGGGGATATGGGCAAAAAGATTACGATCATACGCCCCAAAGAAGCCTTCCATCTCGGGGCAGGTAAAAAGAAAAAGAAAGTTGTCATCCTCCAGACCAAAGAGGTGCTGGTCAAAAACATGACCAAAGACACACCCCTGCCGATCACAATCAAAGCGTACGCCGTGGACGATCCCAAAAACATCGTCGTCTTCCGCAAGAGTATCTTCGGATTCCCGCGCTACGATCTCCTCGAGAAGAAACACGCCGAAGTCAAACAATAGGATTTCTTGAGGGGGGCGCCACCCCGGAGGTGGCAGGGAAGATTATTTTTTGAGCTGCTCGCACCACTCAGTCATAGCGTCCTGGATAAAAGGAGCCGGAGCATTCATGAAGGTAACGGTAAATTTATCGGTGTGCTCGACGACGGAGATGCTTCGGGGGCGGATACCGGCCAGCTGCGGGATGGAGATGTCCGGCCCGAAGCAGAAGATCGCCATTTTGACATCGACGATGTCGTCCGCGATGCGGTGCTGGGGGAGGTTTTTGGTATGGGTATAGTGGTCAAACGTCGAAATGTACGCCGCCATCGGGTGGGCAGCGATCTGCTCTTCGATGTGCGCAATGGCAGCATCGGCAGTGGCAAAGCGTGCTTCGTCTTTGGTAAATTCCATTGTTTGGATATTGTACTGTCCTAATGTCATGGGTGTCATCATAGGGTGATTCCTTTATGGGGGGTTGTTTGTAAATATCTGGCAGAGAGGAAGGGATTCGAACCCTCGATAGGTTGCCCTATACACGCGTTCCAGGCGTGCGCCTTCGACCACTCGGCCACCTCTCTATAATGCAGGGGCGGTATTATAGCCGATAAATGATAAAAGAGCTATTAGCTACACTCTGCTATAATGCGCCTGCCTCTTGTTAGACCTGTGCAACGGTCGTGCGGGACACCGGGTCAGGATGGGAACATAGCAGCCCACCCCGCCCTGCCGGGTGCCGCAGGGATCTGGCAGGAGGTTTCTTCTTTGTGCTTCTTTCACTTTATCTTTTTACCCTCAATATATTACCCGTATCCGGAGAAAGTTCACTCTGTTTCCAATGTTTAAAGTTGTTCACTTCGGTACCGATCCCGAAATAAAAGTTTCCATCCAGCAACTCAAAAGAGCGGGCGAAGCTCATCGATTTAAAGTAAAACAACTCTTTCCATTGCTTCAAGGCATCCGTTTTTGCATGCAGGACACTGACCCGAAGATTTATGGGACTGTAACACAGGATATAGGCATCTTTATCCCGGACGAGGATATCCCAGGGTTGATAATCTTCCGGTAGATTGATCCTCTGTATGTCCACGTTGTTTTTCGCAAGCGATGTGGCAATGTATGCGCCGAACGGGACGCTTTGATGGCTGCTGTCATGAATGTAGGCGCCCAGATAGATCGCGTGATCGTTCAGCGATTCTGATCGAATGATTTTTTTACTTTTTTCGTAGTCCATGTAGGTATCCGGAAACATTCTGATGCTGTCAAGGTCGTATCGCGGCTCGAAAAAGAGACCATCGTACTGACCGATGCTGTAATAATTGTTTTTCTTCTTTTTTGACCAGTATTTATTT
>JALVWV010000216.1 GCA_027023145.1 Campylobacteraceae bacterium
AGCCAAAGCCGAAGCGGAACTCGAACTGAACAAACGCCTCGCCGAAGAGAAGAGCAAACTTCAGAAAGCTGTCGACGATGAAACTGCCCTCAAACTCCGCGCCAAAGATGAGCAAATCGAACAAATGCGCCGTGACATCGAAGCGGCCAAACGCAAGGCCGATCAGGGGAGCATGCAAGTCCAAGGCGAAGCGCTGGAGCTCGCGATCGAGAGCTGGCTGGCGTCGCAGTTTCCGTTTGATACCATTGATGAGGTCAAAAAAGGAGCCTTCGGTGCCGACTGTATTCAAACGGTACACACCCGGGAACTCCCCAACTGCGGGATCATTTGCTACGAGTCGAAAAACACCAAAGCCTGGTCGGACAGCTGGATCACCAAGCTCAAGCAGGATATGCTCAAAGTGGGTGCCGACATCGGGGTGCTCGTCACGTCGGTCTATCCTAGCGGCATGGAGCGGATGGGATTTGTCGACGGGATCTGGGTGTGCAGCCTCGACGAGTTCAAAGGCTCCGCCTCCCTCCTGCGTGAAAGCCTCATCCGCATTCACCAGACCACCCTGCGCGAAGAGAATCGGGGCGACAAGATGACGCTGCTCTACTCGTATCTGACCGGCAATGAATTCGGGATGCAGATGCGAGCGATCGTGGACGGCTTCATGACGATGCAAACCGAACTCGACAAAGAACGCCGCTCCCTCATGGCCGCCTGGAAACGCCGCCAAAAACTCATCGACGGCGTACTCGCCAACACTACCGAAATGTACGGAGCCCTCCAGGGCATCGCCGGTGCCGGGGCATTGAGTCATATCGAGGCGCTGGAGCTGCCGGAGAGTTTGGGGGACGAGGAGGGGTGAGGCAAAGAGGCAATTAATCAATAATGATATTATTATGCAGCCAAACATAATGAGGGGCAACATAATGTTTTACAATTGTTCAACACGATTTTGAGGAGCGTTTTCTGGTGATTACAAAGGAGGACTATCTTTCCTGAAGCCCAAGCCCCTTTGGGTTTCGTAGCGCCCCCACACTCTATTGACACCATCCCCCATAAACGATATAATATACCCACAATATGTAGTAAAAAGGTACTCTTATGCAGACAATGGCAATACGGGATCTGAAAAATAACCCCTCCCACATGACCGATTATCTCGAACACAATCAGAGTGTCTTTATCACCAAACACAGCAAACCCATCGGGATCACCCTTCCACTGAACGATGATGTATTTTCTGTGGGATTGCGTCAGTCTGCGGCGATCGATCAGTATCGGCATGGACTCATTTCATTGGGGAAAATGGCGGAATTTCTCTCCATCACCAAAGCCGAAGCGATTCGCCTTGTTGATCGCCTCGGTATCGACTGGCTTGAGTACACTCCGGAGGAACTCGAAGAGCAGGTCACCGCAGCCGGAGCCTACCGCCGCGCATGATCCTCTCGGATGCCACGGCGATCATCGCCCTGATCAACATCGACGAACTGGTACTCCTCAAGGAATTTGCCCGTACAATCCTCCTTCCCGAAGAAGTCTATCGTGAGATTGCCCGCTATCCGCATGCCCGTGCCTGCATCGACCGTGAAATTGCCGAGGGGTTTATGGAGATCACGACTTATGACGATCCGACTCTTTTCCGGGATTTCTGCTATCTCCTCGATGCTGGAGAATCCGCCGCCATCGCCATCGCGCTTGAGCGGAAACTTCCCCTTATCATTGACGAAAAGAAAGGACGTGCTTTTGCCCGGAGACATGGGGTAGAGATTATTGGCCTGATCGGCATCCTCCGCTACCTTTACTCAGAAGGCACTCTTTCTCGACAACGTACTGAAGAAATTGTCGACAAACTCAATGCATCGGATTTTCGGATCAGCGAGAAGTTGTTGGGGATGATTTTGGCGTAATATGGTATAATGTACCCACAAAACGTAGTCGAAGGATTAAAAAATGCACAACGTATCCATCCGTGATCTCAAAAACAATCCCGCTGCGATGACGGCTCAGCTGGAGCAGGGGCATTCGGTGTTTGTCACCAAGCGGGGGAAGCCGATCGGGGTGACGCTGCCGTTGGATGATTCGGTGGTGGATCACAGCCTCA
>JALVWV010000217.1 GCA_027023145.1 Campylobacteraceae bacterium
ATAACCATTTTAACGGGACTAAAGTCCCTACTCCATAACTAAAAGCGTTGCAAAGCAACGCATACCACAATTCCTAATTCCTAACTCCTAATTCCTAACTCTAAAGCCTCTCCCCGCTGATCACATGCGTCCCCGCCCGATCAAACGCTTTCTGCGCCTCAGACAAATACCGATCATTTGCATCAAAGACAATCAACGGTGGCAGCACACTAAGCATCGCTTTGGAATTGGCTCGAGCGGCAATGAGAGCGATCTTGGCTTCCCGATCGGCTTTGGGATGGACGAAACGGATCATCTCGGGGTTGAGCTTGGCTTCACGAAGTTCAGTAAGCACCCGATCAACCTGTTTGGCATCGTAGCAAAAGACTAGGCGACCTCTCGGGCGCAGCAGCCGTTTGGCCGTCCGGATCAAATCCCGGCTCGGGAGATGGTGGGCGTAACGGGCAATGTTGAGCCCTTCATCCTCGCTCTGAGTAACAGCACTATCGTAAAAGGGGGGGTTGGAGACGATCCAGTCATAGATACGCTCCCCAGACATCTCCGAAAAATCCCCCACCTCTGCCACCACGTCCAGCCCGTTGAGTGCGTAATTATGCCGGGCATACGCGATCATCTGAGGCTGCTTGTCGATGATATGCATCTCCACCGAAAAATCCCGTGCCACCAGCAACCCCACGATCCCCACACCGCTGCCGACATCCAGCACCCGCCCTCGAGGCGAAAACCGTGCGATAAAATCGGCCAGAAAAATCGAATCGCTGTTATAACGATACCCGGTTGGCGGCTGGTAGAGATACATAGTGCCCTTTAATTAGCGTGTTACGTATTAAGTGTTAGGTGTTAAGCATATTTTGTATGACATTCTGCGTAACGCGTAACGCGTAACACGTAACACGTAACGCACCCACTGCAACGCATACCAAAACTATTCACTATTCACTATTCACCATTCACTAAAAAGTATTCTACCAAACATTTGGTACAATCACGCCATGAAATCATATACCAACCCCCTCGAAGTCGCCTCGACCGATTTTTGCATGCTGGACTACCCATGCGCCTACCTTCCCGACCGGCAGGTACGTATGTACTATCGTCACGTCGAAGAGGCGACACCGGAGTTTAGCTCAGCGGTGATCCAGAGGGGATGGCGGCGGTTCGGAAAGTATTTTTTCTACCCCATCTGCAACGGATGCAACGCCTGCAAAAGCCTTCGTATCGATGTGGAGGCGTTCAAACCCAGCCGCTCCCAGCGCCGTGCCATCAAACGCAATCGTGACACCCGCATCATCATCCAATCCCCCACCAACACCCCCGCACACATCCAGCTTTACAACAAATACCACAGTTGGAAAGCCGAAAAAGACAACTGGAGAGGTGCAACGATCAACCACCACGAATACCACGAAAACTTCGCCGACGGCGCTCATGAATTTGGCAAAGAAGCCCTCTACATCCACGACAACCGTCTCGTGGGCGTCGATCTCTTTGACATCGTCGAGGATGGGATCAGTGCAGTCTATTTCTTCTACGACCCCGACTATGCCCGCCTCTCGCTGGGCACCTTCTCCCTGCTGTACCAGATCGACCTCGCCAAACGCCTCGGCCTGCCGTACATCTATTTGGGATATTGGGTTGACGGCTGCAAAGCCTTTGCGTACAAAGAGAGCTTTCAGCCGGAGGAGATATTGGATGGGTTTCCGGCGCTGAATGAGGTGCCGGAGTGGAAGGGGTGGGATAGAGAGGGTAGAGGGTAGAGGGTAGAGGGTAGAAATTTTCCACAGCTTTCCTGAAAATATCTTTGCTCGCATAGGGTGTGCAATTGCACACCAAAATCGCAACGCGATTTATTCTGGAAGTGAAGGCTTCAGCCTCACCTTGAGGCTACTATGCTCTTTGACCTTTTGGCGGGACTGAAGTCTCCGCTTCCAAAAAAATATTGTTGGAAAGTGCACAATTGCGGAATCTGCGCGAGCCAAAGGGGCTGGGACTTTAGTCCTGCGAAAACCATGGAGGCAGGACTTCAGTCCTGCCTAACGGGACTAAAGTCCCTACTCCTGAGATACGCTGACGCGTTTGTTGGACTGAAGTCCAAACCCCTGATCATACTGTAGAAAAACAATGGGGCTGGGACTTTAGTCCCACGAAAACCATGGATGCAGGACTTCATAGTCCTGCCTAACGATAAAAGCGTTGCAGCGCAACGCATACCAAAACTCCCAACTCCCAACTCCTAATTCCTAATTCCTAATTCCTAATTCAAACGTCCTCCCGCACCCACCGCTCCGGATCAAGAAACGTATCATCATCGATATGTTTAAACGCCGCCTTGACCCGCTTGAAGAGTTCGCTGTTTTCCTCCTCCATCTCGGCCAACCAGGCTTTGGTTCGGGCGCGGGCTTTGGGGACTTTGACATTTTTGCGCATGGAGGGGCATGCTTCGTCTCCGATGGTGGCAAAGCCGTTCTCTTCAGCGAAATTGCGCAGCTGGGCTTCGCGGGCTTCGATGAGGGGGCGGATGACGTGGAAGCCCCGCTCAGCCTTGTAGATCGGTGCCATGGAGCGCAGCGTGCCGTTGTAAAACATGTTCATAAAGAAGCTCTCTACTGCATCATCGAGATGGTGCCCCAGAGCAACCTTGTTAAATCCGTGCTCCCCGGCATAGGTATAGAGTGCCCCCCGGCGCATCCGGGAGAAATAGCTACAATACGAGCTGTTTTCGCGGATCGTATCCTGGGAGACTTCGTAGATGTTGGTGTGGTATGTCGCATGGGGGATACCGTAGGTGCGGCAGTGCTCCTCGAGTGCCGTATAGTTCTCGTCAGGCATCCCGTAGGCGATGGTGCAGGCTTGAAATTCGAAATCAAACGGAGCGTGCTGCTGCATATTTTTGAGCAGATGCACCAGTGCCAGAGAATCCTTGCCCCCACTGAGACCAACCAATACCCGATCCCCCTCGCCGATGAGGCGGAAGGCGGCGTTGGTTTTACCAAAGGTTCTCAAGAGTTTTTTGGTGATGCGTGCGCGGGGCGGACGGGGGTCAGCCATCGATTTTGCGCACCATCGCCATGACAAAGTCGGCACTCACTCTGGCCGAGCTTTTGAGGAACGCATCGAAGTCAAATCCCGCATCCATATCGGCACTGTCACTGATGGCACGGAGGATGAAAAACGGCACATCAAGTGCACTGCACACCACCGCGACGGCTGCCCCCTCCATCTCGAGGGCATCGGCTTTGAACGTCTCACCAATCCAGTTTTTGCGCTCAGGATCGGCGACAAACTGATCGCCGGTAGCAATGACCCCTTCTTTGATCTCTACTTTCTGATCGTAGGCCACTTTTTTCGCGATTTCGCGCAAGCCAGGATCAGCCCAGATACATACGGCTCCCTCGGGAACATACCCGTGCGGATGCCCGAAAGCCGTGATGTCCAGATCGTGCTGACACAACCCATCGGCGACGATCAAATCCCCGATTTTGAGTTCGTCACTGATCGCCCCGGCGACACCGGTGAAGAGTACCATTTCACACTCAAACTTTTCGATCAGTGTTGCAGCGGTGAGTGCGGCAAAAACTTTGCCGATCTTTGAATAGGCTACGACGATCTCTTTACCCCGATACTCCCCCATGTAAAACGTATTGTCCGCATACAGCACTTCATTCACGTTATCCAGGCGGGCAACCAGCGGCTCGACCTCTTCGGGCATTGCGCCCATGATAGCGATTCTCATCCCTGCATCTCCTCTACCGCAGCGATCGCCTCAGCAAGTGAAGCCATATCGTGAACGACGTAATGGGGCTTTTGGGTCGCACGGCGGTTGAGTCCCTTGAGTACTCCGCCGTGTCCAAACTCGATGTACATATCCACCTCAGCATCATTGGCTGCAATTGCCTGCTTGTAGAGTACCGGCTCGACGAGCTGTTTGGGGAGGAGTTTGAGCGCTTCTTCCTTGGTGCTGTAGGGCTGGGCGGTGACGTTGGAGATCACCGGAGCGATGAAGTGATCCTGCACCATCTCTTCAAGCTTCGCGGCCAGCGGATCGGCGGCACTCTCGAGCAGCGGACAGTGGCTGGCAACCGACATATCCAGCAGCAGCGCCCGGCGGGCTTTGGCCTCTTTGAGGATCGGCTCTAGGGCGATGAGGTCGGGCTTGAGCCCGGCGATGACGATTTGCCCTTCGGCATTGTAATTCACCGGCCACACCTTCGCACCCTGCTTGCGCTGCGCAGCACAAATCTCTTCGACGGTAGCATCATCGAGCCCGAGGGAGACCATCATCCCCACATCCTGTCCCGCACACGCCTCTGCCATCAGCTTGCCCCGGAGGTTGACCAACTCCACCGCATCGACTGGATCGAGAGCCCCCACCGCCGTCAACGCCGAAAACTCCCCGAGCGAATGCCCCATCGCATAGATCGGCTTGACTGGCAGTGCCTCCTCAAAAAGCTGATGGGCAATCGCGCTCACCAGCAAAATCGCCGGCTGGGTAAACTCCGTCTGCCCCAACCGATCATTCTCCTCAAACAACAACGCCTCAAAATCAATCCCCGTCCGCTCAGAAACCGCAGCAAACAGCTCCTTGGCTCGCTCAGAATGCTCAAAAAAATCTTTTCCCATCCCCACAGCCTGAGACCCCTGACCGGGAAATAAAAATGCCAATGTGACCGACATGGTGTATCCTTCAATTGTGATGGTGGTATTTTAGCGAAGAAATACCCACTCGCAATTTAAACAATTTTTTGATATACTCAAACAGATACAAAAGGAGAAAACATGCAACAGATAACGATAAATATAAATCCATCTATCTATGAGCATATTATGTTTTTTCTGCGAAATCTACCCAAAAACTTAGTCGATATTCAAACCCAAACTATCAAGAAAAAGCCTTCTCAATCTTCCGGGTCGAAAGCCTTCGGTCTTCTGAATGGAAAAATCAAAGACCCCGTAGCATGGCAAAAAGCCATACGAGAAGAGAGTGACCGAGATATTTATCAAGATTTTCAAAGATGACATATCTTCTGGATTCAAATATCATTATCTATTATCTCGATGGAGATAAGCTGATTTATGATTTTATTGAAACCAACAAAACCGTTTCTGCCATCTCTCTGATTACCTATTACGAAGTACTGAATTATGACTTTTCAGAGAAAGAGGAGTCGATTGTCAGAGCGTTTCTGAATGAGTTTGAGATGATAGATGTATCCAGAGATATCATGGATAGGGCTCTTGAAAACAGAAAAAACAAAAAGATAAAAATGGCAGACAACTTTATCCTAGCAACTGCTCAAATATTTGGGCTTGAACTTGTTACCCGAAATACAAAAGACTTTTCACCTTTTTTCGACAGACTGATAAATCCTTTTGAAAAATAGAATATACAGGGATAGGAGTTTCGTTCGAGAGGATGTCAGATTTGTGCAAAAGGTTGGTATGAAGCGAAGGAGTTTGCGTGAAAGCAAATGACTGAGCGGAATACCGACCTTTTGTGCAAAGGTGGCATTCTATCGGACGAAAATCAGCAGGCGCAAGAGGCGGAGTGTTGATGCCCTCCTACCTCTCCCGTCGCCACCTCATCTGCCGTAGCTGCACGCTCACTGGTGACGATCACATCAAACACAAGATCTTTCCCCGCCATCGGATGGTTAAAATCGATGGTAACATCAGTATCGTTGAAGTCTTTGACCACGACTTGTGTCGTCTGACCGTCTTCCCCCTGGCCGTAGAGCATCATCCCTTTTTCGAGATCAATCCCCTCAAACTGCTCGATGGGGAGCATCTGGATCGCTTCAGGATTGTAGGCACCGTAAGCTTCCTCGGCCGGAACCTCGATCTGTTTTTCGTCCCCTTCGCTGAGTCCGACAAGCCCTTTTTCAAGACCGGGAATGATCATTCCGGTGCCAAGAACAAACTCCAAAGGTGCGTCCTCTTTGTTGCTGTCGAGGATCTCGGTGCCGCCCTGCTCGCGAAGTTCGTATTTGATGCCGACGACCCAGTTTTTGTCCTGTATTGCCATGGTGGTTTTCCTTGTGGTAAAATTTTGTGTTATTGTATCTAGGCAAGCTTCAGTGGAGCTTTTCGGAAAAGGTGAGACGATCGATTAAACGTATGCTTTTCTGACCAATGAGGCAGGGCTTCAGCCCTGCACTGCGGGACTGAAGTCCCGCCTCCCGACGGTATATGGCATATCAGGTCACTATTGATGAAAGTCCTTAGAGGTGTTTTTTCGCGATGCGCGCGCTGGAAGTACCCGGATACCCATCGACAATCGCCTGAAAAAATCGCTTCGCCTGGGCTTTCTCGCCGCTCTTCTCCATCGCCAGACCTGTGTGGAGGAGGAGTTTATCCATGTAGCCGGCATTTTCGTCCAGCTCGGCGCTCTGTTTGTACTCATCGATGGCGCGGGTATACTTGCCAGTGCGGTAAGCGATCTCGCCGAGGTAAAAATGGGTCGCCGCTTTTTTGTACCCTCGCCCTTCCAAGATGTCGAAGCGCTTTTTGGCATCGGTATAGCGTTTCTTCGCCACGAGGCGTACTCCCTTGCTGTACAGGGCGGAGGAGGAGGCTTTGGCCAGTGTGCCGTTCGAGGAGGCTGTTTTGGCTGGCTTGGAGACCTTGGAGGGTTTCGGACTCTCTTTGCGTTCGCTGCGCTTCACCTTCCCATTTTTGAGGGCACGGGAGAGTTCTGATTTCGTGACATAATTCTGATTGATTTTATCGAGGAGAATGCTCATGTCGTTGAGGAGTTTTTCGTTTGCTCCCCCGCCGCCTTTCTGTTGCAGACGACCGACGGTACGATTAAGCCCCTCGATGATACTGCGCAGCCCCTCGACCTCTTCGCGCAGGCGTGCCGTCTCCTGCTTGAGTTTGTAGATGGCGTTGCGGTTGTGCTTGACCTGGCGGCTGGACGATCCGCTGCCGCTGTAGACCGATGGCTCTGCCCACACGCCGATCGTCATAAGGATCAAGAGCACAAGCCGTCCCATGATCAGCGCCCTTTGTTGATCTCAGCACGGCGGTTCTTGGCATGGCACGCTGGTTTGCTTCCCCGACAGGTGGGGTTGCTCTCACCGTAGCTGACCACCGCGATCTTCGCAGCGGGGATGCCGTTGCTCACGAGCAGAGCTTTGACCGCCTTGGCCCGCTTGAGTCCGAGGGCGTAGTTGAATTCATCCGTTCCGAACTCATCACAGTTGCCTTCGATGCGGATTGTGCTCCGTTTGGCCAGCGCGGCGATCCGAGGCAGATCCCCCATCACCCGCTGCACCTGTCCATTGTCGAGCTGATAGCTGTTGTAGCCGAAATAGAGCATTTTGAACCCGCTCCGGCTCACTCCGTCGTTGCCAGTATATTTGCCGTCACCGTCCACACCTCCGGTGACTTCACCGCCATCGAGGCTCACCTGCCCGTCGGCAACCTGCCCCCCTTCGGGGATCGGTGCCCGCTGCTGTGTACAGCCGCTGAAGAGGAGTGCGAGAACAAGAGAGATGATCGTGGGTATGGTTTTTATCATGTGTGTTCCTTAGTATAGTCTTGTTTACCAGTCCAGCGACTGGATTTTGCGATCCCCAAGGGGGAAGAGGAGGCTCTGGTTGGTTTTGAGCCCGAGATACCCCACGGCGTTGCCCTCATAGCTGCGTTTGATGTAGAGGATCGTGTTGCCGTCCGGCGAGAAACGGGGAAACTGGTTGACCCCGCCACTCGTCAGAGGCCGTCCGCTGCTGCCGTCGGTGTGGGCGGTGTAGAGGTTGAACACCCCCTGCCCTTCCCGAGCACTGTAAACCACGGTATCACCGTAGGCATCGACGCTGTTGTTGTTCTTGCCGTGGAAAACCACCTGCGTCACCGTCCCCGAGGCAAAATCCCGCTTGAAGACGTTGGGGTATCCGAGACGGTTGGAGACGAAGACTATCGTCTTCCCCTCATCGGCATAGACGCCGTTGACATCAATCCCGCTGAAGGTGGTTAGACGGGTCGCTTTGGCCGTAGCGATGTCGTATTCGTAGATATCGGATTGTCCGTCCGGTGCCATCGTCAGCAGGAGCTTCTCCCCATCGGACTTGACGTCCGAACAGACGATCATCCCCGTCGAGCTGGTCACCACCGTCCGCTTACCCGTCCGCAGGTCGAGGCGGTACAGGGTCGGCCGCCCTTTGACGTAAGCGGTGTAGTAGAGGCTCTTCTGTGCTGGATCACCCCAATGGGGGAAGAGATTGAGCCCCCCGTGAATGATGGTTTTGACGTAATGAAACGTATAGTCGGCTAGGAGGATTTCGCTCTGCTTCCGTCCGGTGTAGCGGGCGAAGACAACGTAGCGGTTGATCCAGTCGATGGGAGCAAACCTCAACTGCGCGTTGATCTCCGAGACGGCTTTGTGGACGAGGAAAGGATACTTGGCCGGGTTGCTCACGGCGTAACGCCCTTCGACGATCTGCTTCGAGTTGGCGGCACGGAGGACTTTGACCAGCAGGGTATTGGTGCCGTTTTCCTGCGTGTATCGGTACTTGATGACGTAGGCCTGCGCTCGCAGTGCGGGGTCGACCATGTTGCCCCCGTATTCACTAGAGAGGTAGGCCTCGTCGGCCAGAAAATGGCCGCTGATCTTGAGATCGGCGACGAAAATCGCATGGATTTTCCGGCTCACATCCGTCGGGAGACTGCCATCCACGACGGCCACACGCGCCCGCTGATCGGCCTTTTTTTCGATGGTGAGTTTCGCATCAAACCCGCCGAACAGCGACACCGTCATGATCACCAGCAGCCACACGCGCATCGCATCTCCTTTTGGGTATTTTTATCACCAAACCCGGTAACAAGTTAGCGTATTGTACCAAGGAGGCGCTGAAATCAATATTAAATAGTATGATTATCAAATTTAGGAATTTGGAATTAGGTAACAAATCACAAACGCATTCAGGAATCAAAACGATTTGTAGTTTGTGACCTGACCCTACTAACCTACTAACTACTGACTAATGTCTTCAAAATATGTTACTCTTCGAAACAACCCTGATAGATTCAATTCCATTTAAGTGCAATCCTGAGAGAGAGAGCAATCTATGCTACAATACAGCAACAACCTCTCCTCTAAGGATCTTGAATGAAACGTACTCCGATTTTGCGCTGGTTTTTCTCTGTGGTGTTGCTTGTATTGCTTGGGGGGTGTAGTTCCAAACCCAAGGCACCGGTGACGTTGCAAA
>JALVWV010000218.1 GCA_027023145.1 Campylobacteraceae bacterium
GTGGGGCACGAGGTGGATACCCTCATCAGCGATTTCGTCGCCGATCTGCGTGCGCCCACACCGAGTGCAGCGATGGAGATGGTTCTACCTGACCGCAATGAACTCCGCATCCACCTCGACGAGCTGGTCAGCCGAATGGAGCGGCAGATGGGGCAGGTGCTCCGAAGCTCCGAGGAACGCATTGAAGGGATGCGTGCTTTGCTGGTTCAGCGTTCCCCGTTGAACCGTCTAACACACATATCCGATCAATTCACACGTTTACAGGAAGAGTACCGACGCACGATGACCTACCGGATCGAGCAGTCCGAGCGCTTGATCGCCCCACTTGTCGAGCAGTACCATGATGCTGTCTCTTTTCTCCTGCATCAAAAAGAGGGGCAGATACAGAACCTCTCCCAGCGCATGGCACTCTACGACCCGACCAAACGGAGCCGGGAGGGGTACGGGGAGATCGTGCAGGATGGCAAAAGGGTTTCATTGGCTCATATTGAAGTGGGGGATGAGTTTGAGGTGGTTGATGATCGGGTGAAGATGCGGGCGGTGGGATTGGAAAAATTAGAGATTAGAAAGTAGAAGTTAGAAATTGTTGACGGCGATTTAAACTTGATCCCACACTCCTGCGTGGGATCTTATGCGGGAGATAAAATGGTACGAAAAATCTCACATCACGTAGACGTTCCCACGCGTGAGCGTGGGAACGAGCTGAGAATAACAGTAGACTAAAAAAGGGATTATTGCTCATATAGGTATAATTGGTGTGCTCTATTTGGATAAATATTTGTATATTTCGATAAGCACAAGTACACCAATATACAATATAGGCGAATAGACCATGACAAAAATATATACCGTTTCTGTTTCGTTGATCACATGATTTTGAAGCATGCTATGTGTGATGATTAAATTGTTGTAGAGGAGAGGGGAAAGGGCGATGTTGAGAGCGATGATGCGAGCTGATTCGGAACGTCTTTTGTCGTAATCCCGGTAGCGTCTTAATGCAAAATGGAGAATCAGAAACACTACTGAACAGTAGATGAGCGTATCAATGGGCAAATTACCTTTGTAACTTTCGTAAGCGAAAATGGTTAGTGTCCATGCTATGAGTATAAAAGGAAAGGCTGATAGAAATTGCATGTAATGATATACTTTCTTGAAGGAGGGACGTTAGTCCCGTTGTATAGGGTGAAAATCCAACGCGATATAAAGTTGGAAGTGGAAGCTTTCTAATGTTGTAATGCAAAAAAGGGGATGGGACTGAAGTCCCACCTCAAAAGCGGCGGGGGCTGACCTTACATCATACCGCCCATGCCACCCATGCCGCCCATATCCGGCATCGCAGGTGCAGCCGGTTTATCCTCTTTGATCTCACTGACGGTTGCTTCGGTGGTCAGGAGGAGGCTGGCGACGGATGTGGCGTTTTGGAGTGCGATGCGCTCGACTTTGAGGGGATCGATGATCCCGGCATCAAACATATCGACGTATTCACCGTTTGCAGCGTTGAAGCCGGTGTTGGCTTCGGGGCTGTTGGCCACTTTGTCTGCGACGACGCCAGCATCAAATCCAGCATTTTCGGCAATCTGCTTGATCGGGGCTTTGATGGCGCGGAGGATGATCTCAGCTCCAACCTGCTCGTCGTGCTCGAGTTCAAGGCTGACGGCGTTGCCGGCTTTGACCAGTGCCGCACCTCCACCGATGACGATCCCTTCATCGACGGCCGCTTTGGTGGCACTGAGGGCATCATCGACGCGGTCTTTTTTCTCTTTCATCTCGGTCTCAGTCGCAGCTCCGACTTTGATGACGGCTACACCCCCACTGAGTTTAGCCAGACGCTCCTGGAGTTTCTCTTTGTCGTATTCACTGGTGGTCGCTTCGATCTGTGTGCGGATCTCATTGACGCGGGCTTCGACAGCGGCTTTGTCCCCTTTGCCGTCGACGATGGTAGTGTCATCTTTGTCGATGACGACGCGTCCGGCCTGACCGAGTTGATCGAGGGTAGTTTTCTCCAGGCTGAGTCCGAGCTCATCGGTGATGAGGGTTCCGCCGGTGAGGATGGCGATGTCTTTGAGCATCTCTTTTTTACGATCACCGAAGCCGGGAGCTTTGACGGCTGCGATGTTGAGGATCCCCTTGAGACGGTTCAACACGAGAGTTGTAAGGGCTTCTCCTTCGACATCATCGGCGATGATCAACAGGGGTTTGCCACTCTGCTGGGTCTGCTCCAGCAGCGGGATGAGATCTTTGAGGCTGCTGATTTTGGCGTCGGTGATGAGGATAAGGGGATTGTCCGTCTCGGTGGTCATCTTCTGGCTGTTGGTCACAAAGTAGGGCGAGAGGTATCCGCGGTCAAATTGCATCCCTTCAACCACTTCGAGCTCGTCGTTGATCCCTTTGGCCTCTTCGACGGTGATGACGCCGTCTTTGCCCACTTTTTCCATCGCTTCAGCGATTAATTCACCGATTTTGGCGTCGCTGTTGGCCGAAATGGTGGCCACCTGAGCAATCTGGGCTTTGTCCTTGACTTCGACGGTGATTTTCTTGAGTTCGTCGATGATAGCAGCCGATGCTTTGTCCATGCCGCGCTTCACTTCGATAGGGTTGGCACCAGCAGTGATGTTGCGCAGCCCCTCCTTGAAGATACTGTGTGCGAGTACGGTAGCGGTAGTGGTACCGTCTCCGGCCTCATCGGCGGTGTTGCTGGCGACTTCTTTGACGAGTTGCGCTCCCATATTTTCGAGGGCGTCTTCGAGCTCGATCTCACGGGCGACTGAGACACCGTCTTTGGTGATGGCTGGTGCACCGAAACTTTTCTGGATCAGGACATTCCGTCCACGGGGTCCCATTGTGACTTTGACTGCGTCAGCCAGCTTGGTGACTCCAGCGAAGAGTCCGTTGCGTGCTTTGTCGGAAAAATAGACTTCTTTTGCCATGGTTAACTCCTTTTCTTTATTATCAGTATGATTATTTCAACAATCCGAGGATTTCGTTGCTCTCTAGAATCAGCAATTCTTTGTCGTCAAGGGTGATTTCAGTACCGCTGTACTTGGCAAAGACTGCGGTGTCGCCGACGTTGATCCCCTCATCTTCAGCATCGGGACCTACGGCAAGGACTTTCCCCTGGAGGGGCTTCTCTTTGGCGCTGTCGGGGATGATAATCCCCGAGGCAGTGGTAGTAACTTCCTCTTCCTGCTCGAGCAGGACGCGGTTGGCTAAGGGTTGAAAATTCATGATGTACTCCTTCGTATCTAAATTTTGGCGTAATTTTAGTGAGTTTTTCTAAAAAAGTCAATACTTTTTTCTATTTTTCTAAAAAATAATGAGCCTTTAAGACTAAACTATAGTGAGCTGTAAATGGTATGGTAAAAATAAATCTTCCATTCATTGACAAACAAGGTTATCTTTGGTAAAATGCCGATTCTTCTTTACGTGGCAGGGTAGCTCAGCTGGTTAGAGCGCTGGTCTCATAAGCCGGAGGTCGGGGATTCGAGTTCCCCCTCTGCTACCATTATTCTTAAGAAAATCATAAATGTTCCGACTTTTTTTGAACTTTTTATCTTGTACAATACCTATGTGATCCCCGTATTCGCGTGATTCTTCACATAAAATACCTATTTTAAGATTATTTAATATAAATCATGTTACTATTCCATATTCATTAATAAAAAGGAGTGTGTAATGTTGAAACAAGCATTGATACCTTTGATGGTAGCAGGGATGGCTCTGGGTGCGCAAGCTGGAGATTACGATATGGAAGCAAATCCAAGTAAAGTATTTCTCGGGCTGGAGCTCTCCGGGGCTTTTGTTCAAGGAACCCATATGGCTGATCAGAACTATGCGACCAAAGGTTTGGGCTATGGCTTCCGTATCGGTGCGGACAATAGGGAATGGCGCACTTCAATCTCTGTTGACAAGATGAACAACAGTAAGGTGAGCTATGAGCGAGCCGAGTTGCTTGTTAATTATATGTTTTTGATGCCGCAGATGCAGGATTTGGGGCTGAGACCCTATATCGGACTCAACGGCGGATATGCCAACTACGAGGCTGAAGGCGGTATCAACGAAAGCGGCTTTACCTATGGTGGGCAAGTGGGGGTGGTGTATGATATCAATGATCAGTTCGATATTGATCTGAGCTATCAGTACAGCATCTCCAGAGCCGATGCGTTTGACCATGTAGGGAATCTCGCTATAGGGATAAACTACAAGTACTAAATACAATACATACAAAGGCTGGATCATGAAAAAGACCCTTTTGGTAAGCTTAATTGCTTTTTTTGCGATGATATTGAGTGGATGCGGTAGCAACGATTTCGATGATAATACGGATCACAATACAACGTCCGTAATGACCCTGAGTGTCGTGACACCTGAAGGTGGAACGCAGATGATCACCGAAGCGGATCACGATTATCCCGTGGTTCTCAAAGCTATGAACGGTAGTGAGGTGTTGGCAGACAAAGTTGTCAAGATCATGACAACGAATTTTGTGGGATCTTTTTCAGCCCAACAAGCTACGACAGATGATGGCGGCAAGGCAACATTTACGTACCACTCTTCCGGGAGTTTGGAGACCAATACGACATTCAATGTGGCGTTTGCCTTGGAAGAGGATATTAATGTAAGTGCGTCTGTCTTGTTTAAGATTGGAACCAGTGATGAAACTCCTGATGTCAACACCACGGTTGATAAGATCAATTACGGTATCGTATTTGAGCCAGAAGGTGGAGTCTTTAACCTCCCGCTTGATAGCAGGAAGAGTGCACACATAAGACTCGTCAATATCGATACCAATGAGAGCATCGATAGCAGCAGAGTCCGAAGCATTACCGTGACCTCCAAAGATCATACTGTGATGAATCTTGCCCCAGAAAGCGGGCTGGCAGCCCCCACAGTGACTATTAGTGGTCAAAATGATGTCATAATTCAGATGATCACCAGCAAAAAGGATTCTGGACTGGCGCCCTTGATTGTCTCGATTGCATTTGTCGACTATAATGGCAATGAAAAGACAATGAGCGCTACCTATTCCATGTCGGTTCTCTCGGGTCCACCAACAGCGTTTTCGATCAATAGTGCTGGTATTTCGTACAATTTTGAGACTAAGCAGTTTGAACACAAGTTCCTGATCCAAGCAGTCGACAACAGCGGAAACCCGATCGCCTCTGAGGGGATCATCAATGTCAGTGCGATGGCAAATTTCGCCAAAGATGCTGGCGGAAGAGAGATGCTCTATGGTCGCTATGCAAAAGACAACGATGGTATCTCTGCGACACTTAGCTCGGTTGATGGTAAAGGGCAGATTGTCTTGAGCGGCATCACCCCTTTTGATGCGGCGCATCTCGATAAAGACAGAGCATTTGTGGCGCTTTTTGGAAATGTGTATACCTATGAAGCCAATGGCAAATGGAACATCGACTCCATAATTAGCAGCAATTCTCTTGGCTTCAGCAATCAATATCTTGGGGACGATTACAGTGGTCTTGGTTTGGTTGTCGGCTACAACTACCGGGACAGGTTTTGCTCCAGTGGCTACAAAGAATCGGTCGTGATTGTAGATTCAACCGATGGAACCTATAAGCTCAGCAAGGAAGGGAAGGCGTTTGTTACATTGAAATTTGATCCCTATATGATCGGTAAGCGATTAGCAGTTTTGGTCAATATGATTGGATACGATCCAAACGACGGGAAGCTAAGACGCAGTGGTGAAGTCGAATTTTCATTGGAGCATTTTACTGAATATTTAAAAGGGGATACGATCACGGTACCTGCAGGAGACACTAACGTCAGTGCTGTTATCCCGGGTATTATTGATACTGGGACTGCTGATGAGTGGTTTGTGCGTAATTCAACCTTTTCTTGTGAAGTTACATTGAAGGATGCCCATATTATAAGTAGTCTTATCAAAAACGATCCAGATTCTTGTGGTAGTGGTGGAGGTGTGGCTTTCTTTGGGTATAGAGTTGCTGCAGATAATAATGATACGGATGGCTCTGTTACCTTCAGTAAGTGTCAGGTAGATGCGCTTCCACCTTTTTAAACGGGCAATTTAACCCACCTTTACCCAATCTTCCACTATAATTGCCCTATCAATTCACGATAGGGCACCCCATATGATCGACCTTA
Source organism: Campylobacteraceae bacterium (assembly GCA_027023145.1). Lineage (GTDB taxonomy): Bacteria > Campylobacterota > Campylobacteria > Campylobacterales > Sulfurovaceae > S017-3. The sequence goes on from JALVWV010000218.1 coordinate 6,121, forward strand.
AATACATCCAGAACCACTTCGACGACGCCAGTGAGCGGCTCCTGAAAAAAGGGGTCGATCGGGCAATTTTGACGCAGCTCAAGGAGCGGTTTGCCAAGCTCAAAGAGGCCAATGCAGCTCTTGAGACGGCCAAAGCAGAACAGAACAGCATGTCCAAGCTCTTCGGGCAGTACAAGCGTGAAGGCAAAGACATCGGGGAACTCAAAGCCAAGGTTGATGCCAATAAGGCTGCCATCGTGCCGCTTCAGGAGGCGGCGCGTGCGGCAGAGGCAGCGTTGAGTGAGCTGGCACTGACGATTCCGAACTTTCCGGATGAGACTGTGCCTGAGGGTGCCGATGAGGGGGGCAATGTTGAAATCCGCAAGGTGCTTGAGCCTCGGACGTTTGATTTCGAGCCGCTGGAGCATTGGGCGCTGGCTGAGAAGAACGGCTGGATCGATTTTGAGCGGGGGGTCAAACTGGCCAAGAGTCGTTTTTCCGTCCTGCGGGGTGAGGCAGCACGCCTCGAGCGGGCATTGATCAATTTCTTCCTCGATCGCAACCGCCAAAAGGGCTTCGAGGAACTCTATGTCCCTTTTATGGCCAACAGTACGATGCTCCAAGGGACTGGGCAGCTGCCGAAGTTTGCCGATGATCTATTTAAGATTGAAGATGAAGACCTCTACCTGATCCCCACCGCTGAGGTGCCGCTGACCAATATGTATCATGATGAGATTCTTTCCGAAGATCAGCTACCGGTATTGATGACCGCGTATACTCCGTGCTTTCGCAAAGAGGCGGGTTCAGCCGGGCGCGATACCCGGGGGATGATACGCCAACATCAGTTTGACAAGGTGGAGATGGTCGCCATCACCCATCCGGACAGGAGTGATGAAATATTTGAAATGATGGTACAGCAGGCATCCGATCTCCTATCGGAGCTGGGGTTGCCCCACCGTCTCGTCGAGCTTTGTGGAGGAGACCTTGGCTTCTCCGCCGCTAGGACGATCGATCTGGAAGTGTGGTTACCGGGGCAAAATACCTACCGAGAGATCTCCTCGGTTTCCACTACGCGTGATTTTCAGGCACGCAGAGCAAAAATCCGCTTCAAAGATGGCAAGAAAAACCGTCTGGTTCACACCCTCAACGGCTCAGCCCTCGCGGTAGGACGCACACTGATCGCGATCATGGAGAATTATCAGAATGGGGATGGGACGATTGCAATCCCCGAAGTTTTGAAACCGTACATGTAGATGAATTAGGAGTGCTGGAAATCTACATGGACGCGGCTTTGGTCGCGTAATCCCTAATCACGAATTGCTAATTGCCAAAATCACTTACCCATCCTATCTTGCGCGTAAAGAGACACAGGTTCAGCTTTATATAAGCTAATACCTTTGTGAAATAAAAAATTAATGACAATTGTTTGACAAAATGCATAAAAATATGTTACAATAACAATTGGCTCAATTATATTGGGCATATTGAACATGTGTTGTAGCCATAAAATGGGAGAATGCATGTGACCAAGGAGAAGAAATGAGGCTCAAAAAGTTTGTGATGCTTGTAGCAATGATATTATTGGCTACATTGGAAGTAAATTCGGCCACTTTGACGGGAACCACCTTGTATATAAACTCAGGGATAGGTACACCCAATAGTGTCGGAGACAAGGTAAATGGCAGAGAGATTTGTTCTACTGTCAATACCTACGCCAATGGTGCACCTGGGTGTGATATGTCCAGTGATGTAGGCTACAATAATAATGGTACGGGGGCTAACGATGATGACCACTATGATGGTGATTTGATTGTCCGTACCAATGATATTTTTATCGTTGGAGCCAAATACAGCTTCAATGGTGCAGCTGCTGGCGAGGACAACGTGACGTTGACAGGAACACTTCCGGCTGGAACAGGGTTTATCTGGGATCATCTTCCGACAGGCAGTGGCAAGTGCGCTGTACCGGGAAGTTCCATATCACCCGACGGTAAAACGATCGTCTGTGTCCGGGAAAATTTGGGTGCTTCCTATTCTGAAATCCTCAATCTCCCTGTCAGAGTAGAGGGTAACGCTGTGAATGGTTCTACCCCTGGAGATATTGTGATTAAATATGAAGCACCAAAGACCGCTACTGTCATAGATGGGGTAAAAGATGGAAACAATAGTAACCTTATGAAAGTTACTGCCGCACCACGGTGGAATCTGCAAAAAGATTATTATGCACGCTATAGCGGTAAAAAAGATGATTTGGGTAATGATGGATGGTATCTATATTATAAATACTATATTGAGGTCGATGAGGTAAGTGGCGAGACAGATAGTTTTAATCAACCCTATTTGGGCAATGAAGCCCTTGCTGGGGGGGCTGATGCCACAGTGACTTTCACGGATGACCTCTCTGAAATCTCTCCTAATGCCAAACTGGTTACTTGGGAGGGAGCAGATGCCAACTTTGAGGCAGGAAACGCCTGTGATATGGACAGCCTCTCTGGGTATACTGACCCTTACCCGGCACTCAATGCCACCTATCCGGAGCGCAGTATTCCTGTACCTGCAGGCACAATGACAGTCTCTTGTGTGCAGGCAGGTCAGAGTGTTACGGTGACAGTGGATCATATTGATGGCACTTTAACCCATGCGCCAACACAAAGAAAAACTGGTAGCGCACTCCCTATCACACAGCGTATCGCCGCGATTGGTATCATGCGTGTCTTTGTTCCTTATTCAGATGTACTCTCTCAGCCAGGGCAAAAATTGGTAACACGCAACAGCATGTCTGGTTTTGATCCAGTTGGTATCTCAGGTGCAAGTAACTTTGGATCGTTAACCGAAAGCGAAAAAGATAATGATAAAAGCATAACACTCGCTGCAGGTGGTGGAAGCTATAGTAAAAGTTTTAGAAGAGGGTGGAGTAATCGCCCAGACCAAGAAGCAGAGTGGGGAGGTGGTATATGGTATGCTCATCCAACAAATGCTTATGCTGTTTATAGTGGTGATGGTGGTGTAGGTGCAGGTACGATGTTTGGATCTTATGTGACTTATCGCAATACAGGTGTGGTAGATCAGACCAATGTGGAGCTCTGTGATGTGATTGATATCAAT
>JALVWV010000219.1 GCA_027023145.1 Campylobacteraceae bacterium
ATTCTTGCCTTTTTTGTCTATCTGGCTATCGCGCTGGGCAATGTCCCCGCAAGCGTAGCCTCGGATTACCTCGAGCCCGTTATCGGATCAGTTGCCCCTGACACTCCGGCACAGAAGGCTGGACTGCTCCCTGACGACCGCATCCTCCGTGTCAACAATCACCCCATCCGCTACTGGTACGAGCTGGGGGAGGCGATCCAGTCGGCTCCCGATCCGGTGCACCTGACCCTCCGGCGCGGCAACGCACGCAAAGAAATCAAATTGCGCACCCAGACCGTCGAGGGCAAAAACGAATACATGGAAACCATCCACCGCCGCATCATCGGGATCGGCCCAAAGGTGGATGCCAACACTACGGTGCATTTCTCCCCGGCTCAAATGCTCCACTACGCCTGGCGCGAAACCATCAAAGCCACCACTCTTATCGCCGTGGGGGTGAAAAAAATGGGTACCGGAGAAGTGAGCCACAAGCAGGTGGGGGGCGCGATCACTATCTTTGACATCATCATGAAGTTTGCTGCCCACGGACTGATCTACCTCCTCGTCATCATGGCACTCATCTCGGTCAATCTCGGGGTGCTTAACCTCCTGCCGATCCCGGCACTTGATGGGGGGCACATTATGTTTAACCTCTACGAGATGATCACCCGCCGTCCCCCAAGCGAAAATGCGATATACTATCTGACCATGCTCGGGTGGGCTCTTTTGATGGGGCTCATGGCACTCGGGCTCTTTAATGACATTACACGCATATGGGGGAATGGATCATGATTTTAGACAAAGAGACACTGCGCGGCAACCTCGACCACGTCATTTGGAACATCGAACAAGCCCGCATCAAAGTGAGCGAACACCATATTGTCCGAATCGTTGCGGTGGGCAAATACACTGAGATTGAGAACCTGCGCACCCTCTACGAACTGGGGCAGCGGGCGTTTGGTGAAAATCAGGTGCAGCAGCTGGCTGAGCGGATCGACGCACTCGATGATCTCCCGCTGGAGTGGCACATGATTGGACGGCTCCAAACCAACAAGATCAACAAACTCATCGAGCTCCGCCCGGCTCTGATGCACTCTCTGGACTCCCTCGATCTGGCCGAAGCCCTTGATAAACGCCTGGCCGCCAAAGACGAGACGATGGAATGCCTGCTGCAGATCAACAGTGCAGGTGAAGCGACCAAAGCCGGCGTCACCCCCGATGCGGCCGTCGATACCTACCAGGAAATCGCCGAGCGTTTCCCACGTATCCACCTCAGAGGTGTGATGACCATCGGCGCACATACTGAAGATACTCAAATCATCCAGAAGAGCTTCGAGACAACTCACGCCATCTATGAAACTCTCCAAAAGGACGGCGCCGACACCTGCTCCATGGGGATGAGCAGCGACTACGAACTGGCCATCGCGTGCGGCTCCAATATGGTACGGGTCGGATCGGCACTGTTTCAGTAGCCATGCCTTTCACCGGCTTCCCGCCCGAGGCAATCACCCTCCTGCATGACATTATCGCCCACAACGACACAGAGTGTTTTGAGGCCAACAAGGAGCGCTACCTCCGCGACATCCTCGCCCCCTCCAAAGCCTTCGTCGAAGAGATGGGGGAGCATCTCCAGATCCTCGTCCCCATGATCCGTGCTGTCCCCAAGATCAATCACTCCCTCTTTCGCATCTACCGCGATGCCCGATTGCACCCGACACACCCCATCAAAGAGCGCATTGGGGTGATCTTCTGGCAGGGGGCGGGGCATCGGATGAGCAGCAGCAGCTTTTATGTGCATTTTGATATCCATGAGGTGCTTCTCGCTGCCGGATTGCGAACATTTAAACCGCCGATGCTGGCCACCTATCACGACTACATCCAGAACCCCACACACCGTGAAGAGCTCCATACGATCCTCGAAGCGTTACAAGACAAAGGCTACACCCTCCCTGAACCTCGTTACAAACGTCTTCCCCGGGAATTTGATCCTGAAATCACCCATCCCCAGCTGGCCAAACTCGGTGGGGTCTTTGTCTCCACCACCTTCCCGATCGATGCGGTGTTTCATTCCGAAGCCCTGATCGATCGACTGTTTAAGCATTACGAGATACTCCTTCCCCTTCAACAATGGGTCTATCACATGACACTGCACACTTTCGATCGGTGACGGCATGATGGAAGGCTGCGGAAGAGGGTGCACTTTGCAGGGGGTAATAACCATCAAATGCTCTCCAATTTTGGAGGCAGGACTTCAGTCCTGCTTAACGGGACTAAAGTCCCTCCTCCAAAATCCCCAAGTTCTTTTGCAGTCTTGAAAAAAGGAGCCCCATGACTTTCCACATCGATCCCATGCAGACTATCCTGCACACACTTCGTACCGAAACTGCATCCCTTGCTCCCGGTGAGATTTTTACGCTCACCGTCTCCGATCCCGATCGATGCATGGGATGCTATCCCGGAGAAGTCTTTTCCATCGATGGGACTACATACCGCCACCACAGCTGGGCAAATTGGGTGCGTCTCGCTCAGCTCCTTGGATGCCGGATACTCACCCCACATCTGGCCACCCCTCCTCTCGTAACAGTGCGCTTTCAAAAGCTTGACTCCCGCCAATCATTTCACAGAACTGCCGAATCCAAATACGCCACCGATAGCCTCTTCGCCCGGATCGACAAGCAGGAAGAGCCCGACTTCATCTACCACTACCTTCAAGCGCTCGATGAAGTGAAGATCCGTACACGCAAACGGATTCTCAACCTGGGAGTCTCACGTGGGGATGAGTTTGGGGTGATCGAAAATTTGGTGGGAAAAAACACCGCAGAGATGGTTGGTATCGACCTTGATGCCTCCGCTATCGAAACGGCACGATCCCGCTATCCTCATGCCACCTTTTACACCCACGACATCAACGACCTTGCCCCTCTCGATCTCGGGCGTTTCGATCTGCTGATCACCATCGGCACCCTCCAGAGCCCGGCAGTTCATACCAAACCGCTCATCATGGATCTCGTCCAGCACCACCTCACCGACACAGGAGCCCTCATCCTCGGCTTCCCTGCCTCCCGCTGGATCGACGGAGAGCTCATCCCCGGAGCCCGCGCCCCCAACTACCCTTTTCCTGAGTCCTCATTGCTTATCAAAGACCTCCATTGGATCAAAAAATATCTCCAGCAACACCGCTACCGTGTCCGGATTTTCGGGCAAAGTTACTTATTTGTTGTGGCGACACGGATTGGATAATCGCCGTCTGACCCATACCATAGTATAATTCAGTTAGCACGAGAGTAAAAGGATTTTCATGCGACGCCTTATCGATCGATTTGGTCAGATCAAGCTGACAATTTTGGTGACGCTTGTCGCCATCCTTTTGGCTGAGATTCTTGCTTGGGGTCTGAGTCAAATCTTTTTCCTCGGCTACCCTGCCCCTTCAGCACCTCTGCTTACCCTTCTTGTCACAGCCGTCGTCACCCCCCTGCTTGCTTGGCATGTCCTGAAGTATCTCCTCTATATCGAGCGGATGGAGCAGGAAATGCACCATATGGCCACCTATGATCCACTGACCCATTTTTACACACGGCAAGCTTTTTTTATCCAGGTACAACAACGTTACCAACATGCCCCCTCTTATGCAGTTGCGTTTATCGACGTCGATGATTTCAAATCGATCAATGATACCTATGGACACGCATACGGTGATAAAGTACTCATCGATATTGGGAAACGATTTATGCAAACACTCGGAGAGGACTGCCTCATCGGACGGATTGGAGGAGAAGAGTTTGCGCTGGTGACGGAGACCGATGCTGCCTCCATGCGTGGACAAATGGAGATCCTCCGGCATGCTGTCGCCCACTCAAAAATTCCGTACCGCACCACTCCATTTGGCTATACAATCAGCATTGGGATTTTCGAAAACAAATCCCCCGACACGCTCACGATCGATGACGCACTGTCACGAGCAGATCAAGCACTCTATCGCGCCAAAGAGCTAGGGAAAAACCGCACCATTGTTTACACAGAATCACTCTCCAACTCTGCGTCAGCACAACATTCCGCTCAATTTCGATCCAGCACTACCCCACAATCTCCGGTCACAAATTAGTAAACACTAAGAAGAGAAAAGCTATAGTTCCAAAAATTTTGAAGGCTTCCTTGTATGAAAACACTCCTACATCTTATTGGCTGGACACTCGCAACCCTTGCGCTGCTGCAACTGATTCATATTGATATCCCAACCCCACCAACCCCCAAAGCCGGAGATCAGGTCAACGCCCCCGCTCCGGTCATGGCAGCACTCAAAAAAGGGTGCTACGACTGCCACTCCAACCGCAACAACATCCCCTGGTACGGCAACATCGCTCCGATCTCCTTCGAAGTGCGTCAGCACGTCAAAGACGGGCGAAAGTGGCTCAACTTTGATCTGTTTAACCGCTACAACGAAGACAAAAAACAAAAGATCTACAAAGGGATCGTCAAAACCGTCACCAACGGAAGTATGCCAATTCCGATGTATCTCTGGAAACACACAGAAGCACGTCTCACTCCCGACGAGCGCAAGGCGATCATCGACTGGGCGAGAGAATTAGAAATTAGAAATTAGAAATTAGAAGTTAGAAGTTAGAAGTTAGAAGTTAGAAGTTAGAGATTAAAGTTAGAAATTTTCGTTTGCGTTGCTTTTTGCAACGCCTCCCCATTCACGAATCACGAATCACGAGTTACCAATCAAGACAATTTTTATCCTAATTGCTGTTTTTCTATGGTATAATACTTGACCAATATCAAGAAAAAGGAAACACTATGCCTAAGATCAACACATACACCGACATCTCCGAGATCGATCGCGAAGCCAAAAAAGACCTCATCGATCGTCATTCCCCCTTCATCCACTGTGCCGAGACGGCCAAAGCCGGTGAGCCGTTTGAAGTAACGGTCAAAATGGGGAACGAATACACCCACCCCGATGACTTCGACCACTACATCGAGTCGGTCACTCTCTACGATGGCAATACGCTTCTGGCGCGTGCCACCTACGTCCCCGGGACACTGGGCAACACCAAAGCCCACAACACCACGACATTCACCATCATCCCCACCGGCAAAAAGCTCAAGCTCGTTGCGCATGGCTACTGCACCAAGCACGGTATCTGGGAAGGCCCCACTGTCGAAGTAGCTGTCGAAGACTAATCCCTTCTTCCTGATGCCTCCATGGGGCATCATCTCTTTTTTTACTTTTTATCCCCCTCTGTCTATACTTTTTTACTTCTTTTTTATTTCTCATTTTATTTTTCTTTAATCTCTTTTACTCTATCATTTCAGTTATGTAGGTACATATAGTATATATACCTACCATAATACTTGCACTGCAAAAAAGGGAGGAATCGATAGAAATGTACCAGATTCTGGATAGCGACCTGATCAAGGACTACATCGACCGGACACCGGAGATACGTACACTCGTACTGGCGCCAGATACACCGATCGATGCATTGGAGATCTCCGAGATCGGCGATGGTAACCTCAACTATGTCTACAAAGTACGCCATGGTGAGAAAAGCATTATCATCAAACAAGCTGTCCCCTTTTTACGGGTTGTGGGTGAGGGGTGGCCCCTCAGTCGGGATCGGATGGTGTTTGAGATCGGCGCACTTGAGGCAGAACGCTCTATCTGCCCGGCGCACGTACCGGAAGTCTACTACAGCTCGCCGGAGATGTCTCTCGTGGTGATGCAGAACCTCGAACATCACAAAATCCTCCGGGGAGAGATGATCCAGCGCCGACAGTTTCCCCTGCTGGCAGAACATATCTCTACGTTTCTGGCGGATACCCTGTTTTACACCTCCGATTTCTATCTCGATCATGTCCAGAAAAAAGAAAACGTCAAAAAATTTATCAACATTGAACTGTGCAAAATCACTGAAGATTTTATCTTCACCCACCCCTACGAAAACAATGAAACCAACGCCTACAATCCGGAACTCGACCTAAGTCACGTCACAGCGTTCCAGCACAATCGGGACGTCAAGGCCGCCGTGCTGGAGATGAAGTATAAATTTATGACCGAAGCCCAAGCGCTCCTGCACGGCGATCTCCACTCCGGCAGCATCATGCTCAACACCGAAGAGACGTACGTGATCGACCCGGAGTTTGCGTTTTACGGGCCGATGGGGTTTGATGTCGGGATCTATTTGGCCAACCTCATCCTCTCTTATTTCTCACTGGACAACGACGATGAAGCCTACATGACCTATGTCCGGGGGCAGATCGTCGATACCTGGAAACTCTTTGCCGAGAAATTCAAGGCCAACATGCTCCGGCACGAAATCGAACAACGCTCCCTCCAGTTTGACTACCCCGACGGGCTGGAACACTTTGAATATTTCACCGACCGGTTTATTGCTCAGCTCTTCGAAGATACGATAGGTTTCGCCGCCTGCGAAATGTTCCGGCGCACTGTCGGACTGGCCAAAGTCGCCGACATCGCCGGGATCGAGGATCTCAAAAAACGCGCCAGGATCGAAGTACGCGTCCTGGCATGCGCGACGGAACTCATCACCGCCAAATCCTCCTTTGAGACCATAGAGGATGTGCTGAAAGTCGTCGAAACCCAAAGTCAAAACTGATGGCAAAGCAACCCCTGATCCGAGCGGTAGGCATCGGCAAAAGTTTCGGCGTCACCCGGGCACTGGACGATGTCAGTTTTGACTTTTACGACTCGGAGATTTTCTCCATCGTCGGTGCCAACGGTGCCGGAAAATCAACCTTCATCAAGGTGCTGTGCGGCTATTATGCCGATTACGAAGGGGAAATTTACATCGACGATCAGCTGGTGCACTTCAAATCCCCACGTGATGCCTACGAAGCGGGCATCCAGGTCGTCCACCAGAGCATCGAGCAGGGGATCGTCCAAAACATGAACGTAGCTGAAAATCTCGCCCTCGAACACGTCCTCTCTCCCGAAGCCCCCTTCCTCTATCACGAAAAAGCCATTGAGAACGCCGCCGTCGAGATCGCCAGAAAGATGGGGATCGATTACCTCGACATGCACCAGAACATTCAGGACATCACCCAGAGTGAAAAGCAGATGATCACCATTGCCCGAGCACTCGCCACCCAGCCCAAACTCCTCATCCTCGACGAACCCACCTCCTCTATCTCCGACCGTGAAGCGGAACGGCTCTTTGATATCCTCTTCAAACTACGGGACGAGGGGGTCTCGATCCTCTACATCTCCCATTATCTTCAAGAGATCAAGCGTATCTCCAACCGTGTCGGTGTCATCCGGGACGGTCGGTATGCTGGTATCCTGCACCAACCGCTCGAAGTGCCCGAAATCGTCAAAGCTATGGTGGGTGACCTCGCCGTGCAGGAAGTAGGAACGCAGCAACACAACGGGGAGAGACAACTTCTCCTTGAGCTCGATGACCTGATCATCGAAGGGAGTGAAACCCCTCTCAACCTCCAGGTGTACTCCGGAGAGATCGTCGGCATCCTCGGGCTCATCGGCGCAGGCAAAACCGAGCTGGCCGAGACCCTCTTCGGGATACGCCGCCCACTGAGCGGCACAGTACGGGTCAACGGAAAAGCCGTCACCTTCAACACCATTCGTGATGCCATCGACCACGGGATCCACATGGTACCGGAAAACCGCACAGTCAATGCCATCATCCCCGAACAATCGATCAAGAACAACATCACCCTCCCCTTCCTCGACTTTTTCTCCCGCAGAGCCGTCCTCCAACGCAGCAGAGAGAAAGAAGGTGCCGATACCATGATCGACAACATGGGGATCAAGTGCGAAGGGCATACCGCCCTCATCGAGTCCCTCTCCGGAGGCAACCAGCAAAAAGTTGTCGTCGCCCGCTGGCTCTCGATGCCCCACAACATCGTCATCCTCGACGAGCCCTTCCAGGGGGTGGACATCAAATCCCGCAAGGATATCAATGCCTACCTCCGGGAGAGTACCCGTGAGAGTGCCGTCGTGATGATCTCCAGCGATATCGACGAGTTGATGGATGTCACCGATCGGATTGTCGTGATGAACAAAGGGGCGATCCTCGGTGAATGCACCACGTCCGAGGCGGATCGGGACAAGCTCTTGAGCTTGATTACACAAGAATAAAAAGGATACAGATTGGGACAGTTTAAAGCATTTGCGATCAAATACGGATTTTTGATCGTCATGGCAGCTTCATTTATCGGCTTCGGCCTGGCAGAACCGGCTTTCTGGAGCTGGTCCAACATGTTTTCGATTTTACTCGGGATCACCATTGTGGGGATTCTAGCTATCGGCGTGACCTTCACCCTCATCGTCGACGGATTCGACCTCTCCATCGGATCAACTGCTGCACTGAGCGTCATGATCTCCTCGTATGTCATGGTGGTGCTCAACATGCACTACCTCGTGGCAATTGCCGTGGCGATTGGACTGGGCTTCCTCATCGGTCTGACCAACGGTCTGCTGATCGTCAAAGCCAAGATCCCCGATCTCCTGGCAACTCTGGGGATGATGTTTCTCATCCAGGGACTCCAGTTGATCCCTTCGGCCGGGATGTCGATCGGAACCGGTATGATGCTCCCGGACGGCACCGAGGCAGAGGGAGCCTTCGCCGAACAATTCCTCTACCTCGGTCAGGGGCGCCTCTTCGGCCTGATCCCCATCCCGGTCATCGCCTTTGCGCTGCTCGCCATCCTCGCCTGGTTTATCCTCCAGTACACCAAATGGGGGCGTATCCTCTACGCGATCGGTGGCAATGAAAAAGCCGTCAAGCTCGCCGGGGTCAACGTCGAACGGTACAAAATCGCCGCCTATGTGATCTCCGGTACCGTCGCCGCTATCGGCGGAGTTCTACTCGCAGCCCGGATCGGTCGGGGAGATGTCACCAGCGGTGGCGGCCTCCTCCTCGATGCTGTGGCCGCTGCCCTCATCGGGTATGCGGTCATGGGACTAAAGAAACCCAACGCGCTGGGCAGCGTCATCGGGGTGATCTTCATCGGAATGCTGCTCAACGGCCTGACGATGCTCTCCCTCCCGTACTATACGCAGGATTTCATCAAAGGGCTTGTTCTCGTCGCCGCCCTGATCTTTACGTTTGGTTTGTCCAAGTCGGAACTGTAAATCCAAACCATTCAACTCAACACAAAGGAGAAACAATGAAGTTGAAAATGTTCACCATCGGTTCAGTCCTCATGGGACTGCTCGTCTC
>JALVWV010000220.1 GCA_027023145.1 Campylobacteraceae bacterium
CCCGGACATCGGTGGGGACGTTCAAAGGGATCGAAGCGATCATCGACGACCCCCAGTCGGTCGCCAATGACATTTCCACGTTTGCCGGGCGGATGGTGGAGTTTTCCAAACTCTTTCGTCACAAGGGGCTGTTGGTCGGTGTCGATGAGATCGAGTTGGGTACCGATGCGGATGAAGCGGCTGCCCTGTTCAAAGTCCTGATTGACACGCTGCGCACACGGGAAATCACGTTTGTTGTAACCACCCACCACAAGCGCCTTGCGGCACTGATGGGGGACGATGAGGAGGTGGAACTGGTTGCAGCATTGTATGATGAAGCCAATCGACGGCCGACGTATACCTTTTTGCAGGGGAGCATCGGCAAGAGCTATGCGTTTGAGACGGCAGAACGCTATGGGATCTCCCCAGCGGTGATCGAGCGGGCACGGACGTTTTACGGTGAGGACAAGGAGCGCCTAGGAGAGCTCATCGAGCGTTCGAGCGAGCTGGAGCGGACGATGCGGAACAAGATATCTGAACTCGAGGCCCAGCAGGAGGCTCTGTCCAAAAAGCATGCCCATCTTGAGCGTCTCGAAGCGCAGATGAAAGAGGAGCAACGCAAGGTACTCGCCACCTACGAAAACCGCTACAATGCTGCGACCAAACGCGCCCAACAAGCCATCAAAGCCAAAGAATCCACCGAAGGACGTCGCAAACTCAACGAAGCCCATCGCCACAAACAAAAAGCCCAGCTCCAACCCAAATCCATCACCTATGAGCCGACCATCGGCGATCGGATCAAGTATCGATCTCATCGAGGAGAAGTCGTTGCGCTCAAGGCCAAAGAAGCTACCATTCTCGTTGATGGACTCAAAATGCGTGTCCCCATCGCCGATCTCAAGCGCGTCCAGGAGTCTGTCCCCAAGCCCAAGCCCCCCAAAGTGACGACGAAGGTCGATGCCGACAAAAGCCGTGCCCGTGTCTCGATCAAACTACTGGGGATGTACGGGGATGAAGCCATCGAGGCAACCGATCGGTTTATCTCCGATGCTTTGGTGGCCGGTCTTAATGAGGTGGAGATCATCCACGGCACCGGAACAGGTATTCTCGCTAGGTTGATTACAGATTACTTAAAGCATCATCCGAAAATCCAAGGGTATTACCGCCCAAAAGGAAATCTTGGGGCGACGATTGTTGAGCTTTAGGAGTGCTCTTTAGAAGACTAATTTATACCCTACACCGTATTCGGTACGAAGGTACATGTTCTTCTTGCCAGTGTCTCCCAATTTTTTGCGGATGTTCTTGATATGGTTATCCAAAGAGCGATCGGAACTGAGATCCGAGAGGAGCCCTAGGAGCTCTTTGCGTTCAAGGGTCTGGTTGCGGTGGCGGATGAGCAGGGAGAGGATTTTAAATTCAATGGAGGTCAAGTCCAGCAGTTTGTCTTTGAAATAGATATTGAAATCCTCAATGACAAAAAGGCTCTTCTCCTCTGCTTCTTGTACTTTGATAGTGCTGTGACGGCTCAGCTGCACCCAAATACGGGCTTCAAGCTCTTCCATATCAATGGGTTTGACCATATAGTCGTTGGCACCATAGCGGAAGGCGAGTATTTTGGATTTGGTATCGCTGTAAGCACTGAGGACAATGGTGGGGATAGGAACGGTATCTTTGATCCCTTTGAGCACTTCAAATCCGTTGAAATCCGGGAGATTGAGATCCAAAAGTAAGATATCATAGTTTCCTTGCTTGACGTGCGACATCCCGTCCGTCGCCGTAAAGACCGCCGTCACATCAAAATCAGCATCGGTTAAGTGATTGGTGATCAGTTCGCTGGCCAGCTCATCATCTTCGACGATCAGGATTCTTAAGTTTTTCATGAGTATCCTTGCTTCTCTTAAATGTTTTTAGACAACACTATGACATAAGTTTAATATTAAACAGATTAAACAGATTTTATCTCTGTTTTCCTTAGAATTAAACGGTAAAATAGAAGCAAATAATTACGAGGTAACACCATTCATGATTTTTTTGAACAACATAATGAAGATTTGGGTGCTGTTTGGCATATATTTTTCGGTAAGTACGGCACAAAATTTTCAAGACTCCCTCACAAAAGCAGAACGCGATTATCTCGCAAAACACCCAATCATCCGAGCGCATAATGAGGAGAATTGGCCTCCATTCAACTTCAATGTTAATGGGAAACCAAAAGGATTTTCCGTTGATTTGATGAATGTGTTGGCTCAAAAAATTGGAGTGAAGGTACAATATGTCAGTGGTTATTGCTGGGAAGAGTTTGTGCAGATGCTCCCTACCCGTGCCCTGGATATTATCATCAACATGTCGATAACAGATGAACGCAAAAAAAACATGGCACTTACTCACCCTTATATCCATGCCAAAAATGCGATTTATACCAATGCAAAAAAGCACGCTTACTACACGCTTAAAGAGCTTCGAGGGAAAAAAGTAGCACTGGTCAAAGATTTTTTTATTCAAAAATACATCCAAAAGCATTATCCTAGTATCCAACAAGTTTTGGTGCCGGATTTGTTGAGTGCCTTGCAAAAATTATCGTTTGAGAAAGTGGATGCTGTGGTGGGAAAGCAAGTGGTTGTGGATTACCTTTTGAGAGAAAATCTCATTTCGAGTATTTTGGCTACAGATTACATCAAAGAACCCGGAACCATCAGCCATTTGGCTTTTGCTGCCGATAAAAAAGATGCGATACTGATTCGTATCCTTGACAAGGCACTCAAAAGCTTGAAGCCTCAGGTGCTTGAACGTCTCAAGCACAAATGGTTTGGGATCAACGCACTGCTCGATACCCGAGAACTCCTAAGTCCAGAAGAGAAAACGTATCTTGATGGCAAAAAGCAACTGCGTGTTTGTTACCGCACGAAACATATACCTATTGAAGGGGAAGGAAAGGCTGGTCCGGAAGGGATCGTAATCGATACGGTAAAAACAATAGGAAGGCGACTCAAAATCAACACAGCATTTGTCCCAACAGAATCACGAAAGGAGTCCCTCAATCTGTTGCGCACGCAACGCTGCGATGTGATGTCCGAAGCGACACGGATATCCCAAAAAGCAAAGGGTTTTCTCTTTACGCGCCCCTTTTTGCATTATGCGATGGTGATAGTTACTCGGGAGGATGCAGAATCAATCGGAAGCTTGCATGAAGCCAAACATAAGACGTGTGCTCTTTGGAAGGACAATCCCCTGATGAGCTATTTTCGAAAGAAACATCCAGATGTTCAGCTGCATGTTGTCAAAGATATCAAAGAGGCGATGAGAGCCATCCAGAGGGGGCAGGCAGATTTTTCCATCGTTCCTGAAGCCATATATACCCACTGGAAATTGCAGGAAAACTATCGGGGATTGAGGGTGTCGGGCTTTGCCCCCATGCAGGCAAATTTATGTCTTGTCGTATCCAAAAACAGTCCAAAACTTCTCAGTATTTTGAATAAAGTTATACAGACAACTCCTCAGGAGGCGTACCGTGCCATCAGTGATAAGTGGTTGAAAAAATCCGTGATTAAGAGGGTGGATTACACAGCATTTTTTCAAATATTTGCGGTGGCATTTTTGATCATTGGCGGCATTTTGGTGGCATATAGGAGGCAGCAAAAGTTGCTGCATCATATCGAGGAGCTAAATGTATCCCTAGAAGAGAAGATCTCGGCTGCGCTGGAAGAGAACGAAGAGCAGAAATTGATGATGATGCATCAGGATCGTCTCGCACGTATGGGGGAGATGATCTCCATGATCGCCCACCAGTGGCGTCAGCCTCTCAACAACCTCGCACTCTCTAATCAACTGTTGATTTCTAAATACTTCAAGGGGACACTGGATGATCAAGCCATTGCCCATTTCAAAGAAGTGTCTCAAAAGCAGATCCATTACATGTCGGAAACCATTGATGACTTTAGAAGTTTTAACAAAACTGACAAGAAAAAAACACTCTTTTGTGTTCGAGATGTTGTCAAAGAGATGGTGGATCGTACTCGTCTTTTGTACGAGAGCCTTGGTATTGTCATCCATTATCATGGAGACACTTCGGCTCAGTTTAATGGATACCCAAATGAGCTTGCTCATGCGATACAAAACTTGATAGCAAATGCCAGAGATGCGCTGAAGGAACAAGCCGTTTCCCCTAAAGAGATTTTTATTCATGTTTACGAAAGCACTAAGGGAATTTATATCAGTGTCAGGGACAATGCCGGAGGAATCCCCAAAGAGATACAAGGTCAGATTTTCGAGCCCTATTTTTCAACAAAAGACAAAAGGAATGGTACTGGGCTTGGGTTGTATATGACGAATGTTATTATCCGAGAGCATATGGGCTCCGACATTGTTGTCAACCACAGAAAGGATGGAACGGAATTTGTGATTATCTTGAAACCCACCTCGTGAGATACCCAAAAACCGGAAAATTTGTGGTATAATGCGCGATGATATTTTCGACAGCAAAGGAATAGTGTGAGCATCAAAGACGAATTGCAACATGTTAAAGACGAGTTGAGTAGTGACGAGAAGATACTCGAGAGTGCGTTCAAGCTGGAGCGTCTTTATAAGAAGTACAAGACACTTATCTGGGGGATATTGATCCTTGTGCTCGTCGGTGTCGGTGGTAATATTGCTTGGAGAGCCTACCAGCAGAACAAGCTTGATACCGCCAATCAGGCTTTTCTCTCTCTCCAGAAGAATCCGGATAATAAGGATGCTGTCGCGACGCTCAAAAGCAACAATCCTGAACTCTATACGCTGTTTGCTCTGAATCAGGCACTTAAAAATCAACAAGTAAAGACCCTGAAAACATTTGAGAATAATCAAGACCCGCTGATTGCTGATATTGCCCGATACCATGCCGGTGCCCTAGAAGGGAAACCGGTCGATTCGGTTTATTACCACGATTTGACCGTCGTCGAAGAAGCCTATGTTGACCTCAAGACAGGAAAGAAAGCTGCGGCAAAAAGCAAGCTGTCTCTGATTGCCGAGGATTCTCCTGTTGCTAAGATTGCCCAACTCTTGAAACACGACACTCTCGACCTCAAATAGCCGTTCATGAGTGATATTCTCGAAGCTTTCGAAGAATATCTTTCCGTGACCCGTGCGCTCGATCCTTTGACGGTGGAGGCATATCTGCGGGATCTCTCCCAGTTGGAGTCGTTTGCTCCCGAACCTCTTATCCGACGCAACACGCAAGATATTCTTACCTTTCTTGCTCAGTTTGACAACAAGCGTACCCTCAATCGAAAACTCTCAGCCATCAATGTATTTTTTGACTTTTGTCATCGTCATGACTTCACCGCCACGACAATTAAGGTTCCAATGGCACGTACCCCAAAGACCCTCCCGAAGTATGTGGGTTACGATGCGATCATGGCAGGTATTTCCGGGATTGATCGGAGCACACTCCTCGGCTTGCGGGACTACGCACTGATCCTGTTTCTCTATGCCAGCGGTGCCCGGATCAGTGAAGCGCTTTCCACGCAACGTAGCGACCTGCATGAGGGGTGGTTGACGATCCGCTTTGCCAAAGGGGAGAAGGAGCGGGTCGTCCCTATCGCACCAGTGGCTCTTGAGGCGATTGATGCCTATCTCACTGCCGCCGATATGCGCAGCAATGCTCTGTGGGTCAATTATCGCGGGGAGCCTCTCAGTCGCATTTCGGCGTATAAAATCACCCGAAAATATCTCGGTGTCTCTCCGCATGTCCTGCGGCATTCCTTCGCCTCAGCGCTTATCCTCGGGGGGGCTGATCTGCGGGTTGTACAGGAGTTGTTGGGGCACGCTTCGCTGGTCACTACCCAAATCTACACCCACATTGAACGCCGCCATCTTGAAGAGACGGTTTACCACTATCACCCCCTCGGAGATTCCGTATGAAAACCATTGTCGAACATTTGAGAATCCACGGTATCCTGTGCAGAAAACTCTCAGAAGTCTCTCCAAAAGAGTTGGGTACACGCAAGCGAATCACTTTGTATGTTGGCGTGAATCTTGAGGGGTACTATTGCAGTGTTATGGTGCTGTCTAAAAAGAGTAGAGTGCTGCGAAAAGAGGCAGAAGTATTGGAAGAATTGCATCAAAAAATGGAGAGCTGGAAAGGGACAAAGATCCCGAAAAAATACATTCGGGTGGATGCCCCGCTCTGCTCCAAAGCCAAAGCATGGATGGAGCAGGAGGGGTGGATGTTCCTGGAGTAGATTAACTCTGGCTTTTGCGGTATTCGAGGATCATTTTGAGGGCTTCGTCCTTGAGGAGAAGTTTCTCTTTTTTAAGGGTCTCGAGCTCCATGTCACTCAGATGAAGACGCCCTTCATCGGCATCGGTGGCTTGTTGATCCAGTTCATTGTGTTTTTCAAAAATTTTGGCGAAGTGGGCATTGCTCTGCTTGAGAGCGCTGATTTCGTCTCGGTATTCTGCTAACATATTAGCTCCTTGGGTTTTGGTATATCCCATTATAATATTTTTGGGGTTAGAAGGTGTTGACCCAAATCCGTAAATAAAAATTTGGGTTTGATTCGGGGTCGCCAATAGGACGATTACGCTATAATGCGCCCCTTATCCTGTTCTTACCAAGGCATTTTTTATGGCATTTACCCAATTGAAACTTTCTCAGCCGCTTTTGCGTGCCATTGCCCAGCAGGGCTATACCGAACCGACCCCTATCCAGGCAAAGGCCATCCCATTGATCATCGAAGGGAAGGATGTCCTGGCAGCGGCGCAGACCGGTACCGGCAAGACAGCGGGCTTTACCCTGCCGTTGCTGGAGCGACTCACCCACTACACTCCGGTGATGAAGCGGCACCAGATCCGAGCACTGGTGTTGACACCGACACGGGAACTGGCGGCACAAGTGGCGGAGAGTTTCCAACTTTACGGCAGGCATCTTCCGTTCCGTTCCACTGTCATCTTCGGTGGGGTGGGAATCCATCCCCAGCTGGCGACGCTGCGTCGCGGCGTGGATGTGGTCATCGCGACACCGGGGAGGTTGCTTGATATCGCCGGACAAAAAGGGATCGATTTCTCGGCACTGGAGACACTGGTGCTTGATGAAGCAGATCGGATGCTGGACATGGGCTTCATTCACGACATCAAAAAGCTGATGAAATTGATGCCGCATCGGCGACAGACATTGTTGTTTTCTGCGACATTTTCTCCCGAGATCAAGCAGTTGGCTGGTTCGTTCCTCCATCATCCCGTGACCGTAGAAGTGGCACGGGAAAATACCACGGTCGAAGCGATCACTCAGGCAGTCTATCCTGTGGACAAAGTACGCAAGCGCTCCCTGCTGGCCAAACTGATCCTCGAGAATCAGTGGGAGCAAGTGTTGGTCTTTACCCGAACCAAGCATGGAGCCAACCGTCTGACACAGTACCTGGAAGAGCGGGGGATCCACGCCGCAGCCATTCATGGCAACAAAAGTCAGGGGGCACGCACCAAAGCGCTGGCGGGATTCAAGGCTGGGCAGATCCGGGTACTTGTCGCCACGGACATCGCAGCACGGGGGATCGACATCGAACAGTTGCCGCATGTGGTCAACTACGAACTTCCAAACGTCCCGGAGGATTATGTCCACCGCATCGGGCGAACCGGACGTGCCGGGATGAGTGGAGAAGCCGTGTCATTGGTGTGCATCGACGAGCACAAATTACTCCGGGATATCGAGAAATTTATCCAGAAGCAGATCCCCAAAGTCCAAATCGCAGGCTTCGAACCCGATCCATCCATCCCGGCTGAACCGATCAAAAACGGTGGCGGAGGTGGACGGCGTAACGGAGGTCGCGGGCGCAACCGCCGACGGTAACTCCGGGGCAGCGACTTCAGTCGCTGAAAATAGAATCAATAATTGCCTGAGATCTCTATAACTACGATCAATGGATTTACTCCATCAGGAGTAGGGACTTTAGTCCCGTAAGGCAGGGCTAAAGACCTGCCTCCCTATTCAATAGATTCGATGTGCCCTACATTTGTAAGGTTTAGTGGTTTGGTAATAAACAGGTTGGTATTTCTTGAAGTGTGAAGAGCTTTACAAAGGGACTGAAGTCCTGCTCCTGATAGGGTTGATGTGGGTCAGGTGCGGTACTCGGCGTTGATCTTGACGTAATCGTAGCTCAGGTCACATCCGTAGGCGGTATAGCTCCCCTCACCCATCCCAAGATCGCACGTAACGGTAAACGTATTCTGCTGCATGACCCGATAGGCGACTGCTTCTCTCTCCCGGTCGAGTTCCCGCTGCTCGGGAGCATAAATCAACACATCATCATAATGGATACGCAACGTCTCTTCATCACAGGCGATTCCAGCCGATCCGATGGTCGAAGCAATGCGTCCCCAGTTGGGGTCTTCGCCAAAAAGGGCGGTTTTGACGAGGAGGGAGTTGCTCAGCGCGACGGCGGCTTTGCGGGCATCGTCGGTGCTGGCGGCTCCTTTGATGTCAAATGTGACCACTTTGGTCGACCCCTCTCCGTCACGGAGAATCATCATCGCCAGCTCAAACATCACATGGCGCAACCCCTCCCGAAACGCCTCTCGGTCGTAGACGCCACTGGCATGATTGCTCAGCAGCAGAGCCGTGTCGTTGGTAGAGGTGTCCCCATCGACCGAGATACGGTTGAACGACGCATCAGCACCGTCTCGGAGGTGCATCTTCATCTCATTTCGGGGGACATCAGCATCGGTGACGATGAACGCCAGCATTGTGGCCATGGCCGGGTCGATCATCCCTGCCCCTTTGGCGATGGCAGCGATCCGAAACGAGGAGCCGTCGGCAAGGACGATTTCGCAGGCGACCTCTTTTTTGAACGTGTCGGTGGTCAGGATCGCCTGGGCAGTGGCATCGGAGTCGCATGCTTCAAAGTCCAGCCGGTCAAAAGCGGTTATGATCTTCTCTGTCGGGAGGCGATAGCCGATCACACCGGTGGAGCTCATGATGGGGTGGGTGACGTCGATCTTCTGCCTCAGAGCATCAAGGATCGTATCGATATCCCGGATACCCGCTTCGCCGGTCATGGCATTGGCATTTTTGGCATTGATGAGGATAAAATCGGTTTGGAACCCTTCGGGATAGCGTTGGAAATGACGGATGGGTGCCGCCTGGAAACGGTTGGACGTGAAGACCGCCGCGACATCACAGGGGCGGTCGGATCGGATAAAAGCGACGTCTCCCTGCG
>JALVWV010000221.1 GCA_027023145.1 Campylobacteraceae bacterium
GCCGTATGTGCCGTTTAACCTTGGCTTCGAAGATTCACAAAGCCTGATGGGGTATGCCCAGCGGTGCCGGGACGGGGTGAAGCGGGTGGCGGTGATTGCGTACCCGACGATGAGCAATTACACCGATTTTGAGCCGTTGCTGACCGATGAGGATGTGTGTGTGACGTTTGTCCGGGGGGCGGCTGATCTGAGCGGGTACGACATGGTGATTCTGCCAGGGTCAAAGCTGGTACTTGAGGATCTGGCGTGGCTCAGAGAGCAGGGGTTTGCCGAGCAAATAAAAGAGCTTTCCCGTGTCGGTATCAACCCAAAATCTCATGCGCTACAAGGGGCTGGGACTTCAGTCCCACAAAGCAGAGCCAAAGCCCGTTTGTCTGATACAACCCGCATCATCGGCATCTGCGGTGGGTACGAGATGCTCCATGAGCGGATCAAGGATGTCGAGGGGGTCGAGTCGTCACCCGGAAGTGTGGCTCAGGGATTGGGGATCGTTCCCGGTACCGTCCGCTTCGAGCGGGACAAAATCGTCCGCCGGCAGGGTGAGCGCTACGAGATCCATCATGGCATTTCGCTGTCATATCCCGATGGGTACGAGACGGATACGGTGTTGGGGACGTTTGAGCATGGGTTGTTTGCCGATGAGGCTTTTGTGATGTATCGGAGTGAGCAGATCGGGGCGTTTGTCGATACGATGAGGCCGTATCTCGATGTCGAGAGGATCGTGGATCATGTACGTTGAGGTGGCTCTTATCGCCTACGTCATCGATCGCATTGTCGGGGAGTTTGGCTTCATCCGCCATCCGGTGGTGTGGATGGGAGATCTGATCGGTTGGTATGAGAAGCGGTGGTACCGCGACTCGGTATGGCGCGGTGTCGGGCTGGTGATTGTGGTGGTAGGAATAACCTTGCTTATCTCACTCACGCTACAATCCAGTTTAAACCATCTCTCTACCCACTACCCACTACCCACTACCCTCTTAGCCAGCGTGCTGGCGTCTATGGCGATCGCTTCGAAAATGCTTTACGATTCGATCATTCACGTCATCGACGATCCCGCCTCGATCCGCTATCTCGTCAGCCGGGACACTGAAGCCCTCACCCCAAGCGACATCCACAAAGCCGCCATTGAGACCTACGCCGAGAACCTCTCGGATGGTGTGATTGCCCCCCTGATGTACCTGATCCTCTTCGGCCTCCCCGGAGCGTTTGCCTACAAGGCGATCAACACCCTCGACTCGATGGTCGGCTACCGCAACCCCCGCTACGAACACTTCGGCAAACCCGCCGCCTATCTCGACGACATCGCCAACTACATCCCAGCAAGGATCACTGCCATCCTCATCCTCATCCTGGCACCTAAATACTCATCTTCTACCCGCTACCCGCTACCCGCTACCCTCTGCCGTCAGGCATCCAAACATCCCAGCCCCAACGCTGGCTACCCCATCACCGCCATGGCACTCTCGCTGGGGGTCAAACTCGGCGGCCCCACATCGTATGACGGGCAGATCAAGCCCAAGGCGTGGTTTGGCACAGGGCGCGAGGCGATCACGACCGATGACATCCGGCGTGCGTTGAGATTACAGCCGAGATTGGATATCCTTGTGGTGAGTGTTTTGATGACAGGAGTGCTGGTATGAAGCAGGTGTGGGATGGGGTGAAGTTTGCGGTGTCGTACTTCAGCGCTTTGCCGGTACGCTTCTCATCTGATGCTGACTTGACCCACCCGCGTGTGCTGGAGAGCATGGTGCTCTCCCTGCCGATGGTGGGGGTGTTCCTCTCCGGGATGACGCTGGGGGTGTGGTACGGGCTGGGCTCGATCGGTTGGGCAGGCGCGGTGATCGCCGCACTCCTGTACCCGGTGATGTACGGCTTCCTCCACACCGAAGCGGTCACGGATGTCGCCGATGCCCTCTACGCCGCCCACAGCGGCAAAGATCCCTACACCATCATCAAAGACCCCACTGTGGGTGCCATGGGAGTCTTCTACGGCGTGACGATCCTCCTGATCAAAACCGCCCTCATCACCTCACTCCTCCTCTCCGGTCACGGCATCGTCCTGATAG
>JALVWV010000222.1 GCA_027023145.1 Campylobacteraceae bacterium
GCTACGGTTATCGCCTTTTTTGGTTTGGCGATGCTGGTGCGGATTGCGCGGGATTTTTTGTAGAGCAATAGCCTACACAATAATTTATGGGACTGAAGTCCCAGCCCCTGAAGCTTCCTCTACTCTACGATTTTACTCACTGGCAATTCTACGATCGCTTTGGCTCCATGCTCTTTGAGTTTGGGGATGATGTCGCGGAGGATCTTTTTCTCCACAACGGCGGTGATGTCCACCCAGTCCCCTTTGGCCAGATGCGACACAGTGGGGTTTTCACTGGGCAGGATCTCAAGGATCGCTTCGAGTTCGGCTTCGGGTGCGTTGAGCATCAGGGCGGAGAGGGGGACGGCGTCGATGACGGAGTTGAGCATCATAGAGATGCGCTCGATCTTGGCGCGTTTTTCGGGGTCTGCATAGGCTTCTTTATTGGCGATGAAGCGGGTGGTAGTCTCGAGGACGGTATCGATAATCTTCAGGTTGTTGGCGCGAAGCGAAGAGCCAGTCTCGGTGATCTCGACGATCGCATCGGCCAAGTCGGGGACTTTCACCTCGGTGGTACCCCAGCTGAATTCGACGTTGGCAGTGACGCCGTGGGCAGCGAGATAGTCTTTGGTGAGGTTCACCACTTCGGTGGCGATGGTTTTCCCTTCGAGGTCTTTGACGCTCTTGTAGGGGGAGTCCTCCTTGACTGCCAGTACCCATCTGATCGATTGATAGCTCTGCTTGGCGTAGGTAAGTTCGCACACCTCCACCACGTCCGCCCGCTGCTCCTGGATCCAGTCGAGTCCGGTCAGTCCACAGTCGAGCTGCCCGCCGGCCACATACCGCCCCATCTCCTGCGCCCGGATCAGCATGCAGCTGAGCTCCGGATCGTCCACCGTGGGGTAGTAGTTGCGCTCCCGTACTTTGATGTCGTATCCAGCTTCCTTAAAAATCGCCAGTGTCGATTCCTGCAAACTCCCCTTGGGGATTCCGAGTTTCAATACCATAAATATTCCTTTTGTGTCTTTTGGAAAAATTATACCCCAAACCCCTTGACAAACTTACCCGAACGTGATATTATCCGCTTCCGCTTAGTGAGTGAAAGGCATTGCCTTGCAATGCTTACCAAAACTATTCACTCTTCACTCTTCACTCCTCACTTCAAAATGCAAAGCATTTTGACCATGGGGGCGACTTGGTTTCGACTGGAGCAGTCGGGGCGATGTGCATGCCGGACTGGGCAACTCCGTTATACGGCCCAACGCAATAACTGCAAACAATACAGATTACCGTCCAGCTCTCGCAGTAGCGTGAGTTCTTAACCCCGCGTAAGCGGCAGGACTGCCTCGCCGGTGAGTGTCATCTTAACCGGATCCGGAGGTATCACAATCTGATGACTATGCTTCGGGGAAGCCATGCCCCGTTGTGAGAATCCTGGCTGGTTGTGTGACGCTTTGGGTGTTTGAGCCGACCACAACGAGACCGATCAACACCGACTAAGCATGTAGAGTCATCGTTCTGTCTGTTTCAGGACTGGGGTTCAATTCCCCACGCCTCCACCATTAGCCAATCTAACTTAACCTCTTCAAAGCCCACAGTAAGGGAATCTCACTGCCTATCTTCAATCCAACACAGTCTAATGAATAGGGATAACATCTAACCTTATTTCGCAAGGGTCAGACGTTGAATATTCACCATTCACATTGTCTTACGATCTCTACCTAATGATTAAACTTGAACCCCTTTTTTGGTAGAAACACTCTTCAGCTTTTTCTTTTCTCTTTTTTTGTTTGGGTATCATTGCTTTTCTTGGTGGCTTGAGGGTGTGCTTGCGATGACCATCTCAAAGTAAAAATTGACTACAATACCTTCCATTTATGTTCAAAAGAAGGAGTCGAATTGTCGTTAGCACTTGCTCGGAAATATCGCCCTTCTACCTTCGATGATCTTGTCGGACAGGATGCTGTCTCCCAGACCCTTTCACTCGCACTCGACAGCGATCGGCTCTCGCATGCCTACCTCTTCTCAGGGCTACGCGGCAGCGGGAAAACCTCCACGGCACGAATCTTTGCCAAAGCACTCCTTTGCGAAAAGGGTCCTTCCTCCAAGCCCTGCAACACATGTGATCACTGCCGCATGGCCAACGAATCGCGTCACATGGATATCATTGAGATGGATGCCGCTTCCAACCGGGGGATCGACGACATCAAGGAGCTCATCGAACATACCAAATACAAGCCCAGCGCCGGTCGCTTCAAGATCTTCATTATCGACGAAGTGCACATGCTCACCACGCAGGCATTTAATGCTCTACTAAAAACCCTCGAAGAGCCCCCGGATTTCGTCAAATTCATCCTTGCCACTACTGATCCGTTGAAGCTCCCGGCGACGATCCTCAGCCGCACCCAACATTTCCGCTTCAAGAAAATCCCTCAGAAACTCGTACTCAACCACCTCCAACATATCCTCAATCTTGAAGAGGTCGAGTACGACAACGATGCGCTGGATATCATCGCCCGCAGCGGAGCGGGAAGCCTGCGGGACTCTCTGACACTGCTCGATCAAGCCATCGTCTACTCCAAAAACCATGTTGACATAGAGACCGTAACCAATATGCTCGGGATCATCGAGCCTTCCCTGCTCGACACGCTCCTGGATCATATTCAGAATAAGGACGAAGCCAACATCCTCGCCTTTATCCAGCAGGCAAGTGCCTACGAAGCGGAGATGATCATCGATGAATTGACGCTCCATCTCAAAACCATGCTTCTCGAGCGCGATCCTCGGTTTTCTCCGATGATCATCGACCGATTTTTCCGCACATTGGCAGATGCCAAGGAGATGCTTGGCATGGGAAGTGATGGGGAGTTTGTCCTCTCTCTGACCTTGTTCAAGATGGTCGAGGCATTGCAAATCCGGGATATCGATGCGATGATCCACACCCTGCAAAAGGAGCTCTCCGGCGTCAAAGTACCGGAGCAGAAGGCATCCAAGCCTGCCCAGGAGCCTGCCCCTGTAACTCCTGCCAAACCGGCCGAAACAAAAAAGCTCAAAGAGGCTTCAGCCTCTCCCGAAGCTGCCCCCCTGCCTGACAAACCGGAGCAACCTATCGAAACACCTTCCGCTCCAGAGCCCGTAGCCGAACCGGCTCCACCCTCCACCGAGCCGGAGCAGACATCACAGCTCCGGTTTAAATCTCTGATGGAAAAGATTTATGACCGGGATTATGACCTGGGGAGTTGCTTCGAGCGCAACATCACGTTTGACCATTTTCGAGACCACACTCTCACTTGGATCTCCACCGCAGAAGGAGACGACAAAAAAACCCTCATCCAAGGTTGGAGCATCATCAAAATGTTTGTCCAGGAGATTTTCGGCTTCGAGACAAAAATTGTCAATGTCCCTTCCGCAAAAACACCCAAAACCTCCGAACCGAAAAAAAAAACTAACCTCCCCGTAGCCGAACCAACACCTGCACCCACTGAGCCTCCCGAAGTTGGTTCCATGATCGAAGCGATTGAGCTCCCCGACGATCCAAACAGCTGCATCAATCCTGACCCAGGTACCACCGAGGCAAGTCGCGAAAAAGACCCCTCTACTCTTCTCCAGGAACCGATGGTCAAAGAGATGATCGAACTCTTTCAGCCTAAAAAAGTGCGAATTGTTCGGAAGAGTTGAAATACCCTATCGGAGCAGCGACTTCAGTCGCTGATATATACGACTGAAGTCGTATCCCCAAGTCGTATTTTGATCGAGGTGTTTTAAACCGTTTTCGAAAAACTCTTCTTGCTCCCAGCGTACTTTTTCATATAGGCATCAAACGGCATGGCAATATTACGAATCAGAAGAGTGCCGGTAGGACTAACCTTGATTTTTCGCTCATCCATTGTCAGAAGTTCAGCCTCTTCAAACTCTTTGAGCGCTTCGAGTGCATCAGAAAAATAATCGGAGAAGACAATCCCGTGTTCGGCTTCGACGCGGGGGATATCGATGGCGAAGTTGGCCATGAGCTCCATGATTACCGCTTTGCGTACGACATCGTCTTCGGTCAGATCAACCCCACGCTCAAAGGGGAGCCGCCCAGCGTCAATGGTCGCTTCGTAGACTTTCATATCTTTGGTATTTTGCGCATAGTAGCGCTCCCCCTCGCCGATGCTGGTCAACCCAATCCCGATGAGATTGGCACCCCCCTTGGTGGTGTAGCCCTGGAAGTTACGGTGGAGCTCCCCTTTGGCAATGGCGGCGAAGAGCTCATCTTCGGGTTTGGCGAAGTGATCCATCCCGACCATCTTGTACCCTTGGTCGGTAAGATAGTCAATGGTGTGCTGGAAGATACGGAGCTTGACATCAGGACTGGGGATCGTGGTCTCATCAAACTTGCGCATGGTTTTTTTCATCCACGGTACGTGGGCGTAGTTGAACACTGCCAACCGATCAGGCTCGATAGTGTAGGCCAGTTCGAGCGTCGATTTGAAGCTCTCAAAGGTCTGGTACGGCAAGCCGTAGATCAGATCCATGTTGATGCTCTCGATCCCGTAGCGGCGTGCCAGATCGACGGCGGCTTTGGTCTCCTCGTAAGGCTGGATACGGTGGATAGTCTCCTGAACTTTAGGGTCAAAATCCTGCACACCGAAACTAATGCGGTTAAATCCGTGCTTTTGAAAGACCTGCATCTGTGCTTCGTTGAAGTAGCGCGGGTCGATCTCGACGCTGATCTCGGCATCCCCGCTCCAGTTGGGAAAAGCCTGCTTGACATACGTAATGATTTCATCCAGCTCAAACGCCTGGTAATACGTGGGGGTTCCGCCACCGAAATGGAACTGGATCACTTCCCGCTGGGTATCGAGATGTTTCGATAGGATGTCAATCTCTTTTTTAAGATATTCGACGTAGCGGCTGAGTTTGTCCTCTTTGGAGGTATAGACGACGTTGCAGCCGCAAAAATAACACGCACTCCGACAAAACGGCAGGTGGATATAAATCGAAAGGGCATCGGTACCCGCTTCGAGGTACTTCAGGTAAGCATCGTAATCGAACGCTTCGCTGAACTCCAGTGCCGTGGGATAACTGGTATAGCGGGGGCCGGGCTTGGAGTAGCGGCTGAATTTTTCTAAATCAATGGTGCTCAAAAGAGATCCTTTTGAGAGTGAATAGTGAATAGTGAATAGTGAATAGTAGCGGATGCTTTGTACCAAGGCCACTATATGTATCTATTCAAAACCACTATCGCTCTCCTTTTCTAATATTAAATGAAAAGTTTCCCGCAGGGAAACCACCTGAACTATTCACTGGTGTTGCGCTGCTGATCCAGCCACACCATAATCCCTTTCTGGGCATGGAGGCGGTTTTCAGCTTCGGTAAAGATCACGTCGGCATGTTTCTCGAACGTCTCTTCGCTCACCTCATAGCCGCGGTAAGCCGGGAGGCAGTGGAGGAAGATCGCGTCGTCTTTGGCGTGCGCCATGAGGGGTTCGTTGACTTGATACCCTTCGAAATCTTTGATGCGCTGGGCTTTTTCCTCTTCCTGCCCCATGCTCACCCATGTATCGGTAGTGACGACATCGCAGCCGGACACGGCGGCAACCGGATCATCACCGAAGAGGAGTTTAGCACCGCTTGTTTCGGCCAGCTTTTGAGCCTCAGAGACAATCTGAGGATCACACTGGTACGCTTCAGGAGTCGCAATGCGCAGCTCAAAGCCAAGGACCGCTGCCAGATAAAGCCAGCTGTGTGCCATGTTGTTCCCGTCTCCGATGTAGGCGCAGACGGGGTTGTCCCCTTTGCCAAACTCCAGCATGGTCAAATAGTCCGTCATCAGCTGTACCGGGTGGTAACTGTCGGTCAAGCCGTTAATAACCGGAACACGTGAATAACGGGCAAATTCTTCGAGATCGGATTGTTTGTATGTGCGGATCATCACCATATCAAGCATGCGACTGATGACACGGGCGGTGTCTCTGAGCGGTTCACCGCGTCCAAGCTGGAGATCGGTAGAGGAGAGGAAGAGCCCTACCCCGCCGAGCTGATAAATCCCCGTCTCGAAGCTGACCCGTGTGCGGGTCGAACTCTTCTCGAAGATCATCCCGAGTGTTTGGTGCTCGAGGTAGGGGATGTATTCGTGTTGCTTCGTCTGGGCTTTGATGGTGCGAGCCAGCTCGATCATCTCGAGCAGCTCTTCAGCGGTAAAGTCCCGAAGGGTCAAAAAGTGTCGCATGGGAACCTCTCTTTCCGCACGCTGAGTGTGCGGGAAAATCAAAGAGAGTATTTTACCATAAAACAAATGAGGGCTATACCGCTCCCTGATCGATCATCGCATCGGCTACTTTTTGGAACCCGGCAATGTTGGCTCCAACAATGAGGTTACCGGGGTGGCCATAAGCTTCGGCCGTCTCGTGGGCAGTATTGAAAATATTTTTCATGATCTCGAACAGTTTGGTGTCCACTTCAGCAAAGCTCCAATGCTCCATGCTGGCGTTTTGCGCCATTTCAAGTTGGCTGACAGCCACTCCGCCAGCGTTGGCCGCTTTGGCCGGACCAAAAAAGACATCGTGCTCCTGCAGATAGGCAACTGCATCGGGAGTAGTGGGCATGTTGGCACCTTCGTTGACGAGGCGGCATCCATGTGCTACCAGGTGCTTGGCGTCGACCAAATTCAACTCATTCTGCGTAGCACTCGGGAACGCTACATCACAGGGGATGCTCCAGACAGCATGCCCCCCTTCAGGGTAGCTGTGGAGGGGGACATAGGTGGCATCCGTATGCAACCGCGCATACTCTTCAAGGGAGCCCCGGTTGACTTCCTTGATCGCTTTGAGTGTTTCGATGTTGATACCGCTAGGATGGTGGATCGTCCCTTTGCTGTCACTGCAGGAGACGGGAATGGCTCCCATACTCTGAAGCTTCTCAATCGTATAGATAGCGACATTCCCTGAACCGGAAACGGTACAGGTTTTCCCTTTGAGTTCCATGCCGTTGGCGTTGAGGATATTTTCAGCGAAATAGACTGAGCCGTATCCGGTCGCTTCGGTGCGAGTGTTGGAGCCGCCCCATCGGAGATTTTTCCCGGTCAGAATCCCTTCAAAACGCCCGGTAAGTTTCTTGTACTGGCCAAAGAGGTACCCGATCTCACGAGCCCCCACGCCGATATCGCCAGCCGGGACATCGTGAGTCTGACCGATGTGGCGGTAGAGCTCATTCATGTACGATTGTGTGAAACGCATCACTTCGTTGTCGCTTTTCCCTTTGGGGTCAAAGTTGCTGCCCCCTTTGCCACCACCAATGCCCAATCCTGTCAGTGCATTTTTGAATATCTGCTCGAAGCCGAGAAATTTGATAATCCCGAGATTGACACTGGGGTGGAAGCGTAAGCCCCCTTTGTACGGTCCAAGCGTAGAGCTGAACTGAACGCGATAGCCCAGATTGGTTTGAGGTTTACCAGCATCATCAATCCAGACAACCCGGAAAATAATCGTCCGCTCAGGGATGACGATACGGTGTAGAATATTGTGCTCGATGTATTTGGGATCCTCTTCGAGAAGTGGACGCAACGAGTGGAGTACCTCTTCTGCTGCTTGGTAAAATTCCACCTGACCTGGGGAACTGACTTGGATATCGTGGAGAACGGTTTCGACGTATTCTTGCGCGGTCATAATTAAGACTCCTGAAACATAGCAAGATAAAAATTGTTGCAAACAGCAACGCATGAGTGTTAATCCATGTGACGGATGCATCTGTAGGCATTCGTATTAACATTATTGTGCGTTTCCGAGGACTCCTTGTGGCGAGATAAAAGAGGAAGTTATCTCTGCTGGAGCAGCCGGGCTGCTTCTTGGGCATGGTACGTGATGATGATATCGGCTCCGGCACGTTTGAAGCCTAATAGCGTCTCCATCATCACCCGTTCGTAGTCGATTACGCCAGCTCGGGCAGCCATTTTGAGCATGGAGTATTCTCCGGAGACATTGTATACTGCCAGTGGGAGTGTCGTATGCTCCCGAACGTCGCGGATGATGTCCATGTAGGCTAGGGCAGGCTTGACCATGAGGATGTCGGCACCCTCCTGCTCATCAGTAACGCTCTCTGCGATCGCTTCCCGACGGTTAGCGGGGTTCATCTGGTAGCTGCGGCGATCCCCGAAACTCGGTGCTGACTCAGCCACATCACGAAACGGTCCGTAATAAGCTGAAGCGAACTTGCTCGAGTAGCTCATGATGGGCGTGTTGACGTATCCGGCGCCATCAAGCCCCCGGCGAATCGCCTGGATCATCCCATCCATCATCCCACTGGGAGCGATCATGTCGACACCCGATTTGGCGTGGACGATGGCTTGTTTTGCGAGATTATCGAGGGTAATGTCGTTGTCGACCGTCTCAAGCACCGGGTCGAGGACACCACAATGGCCGTGATCGGTGTACTCACAGAAGCACAGATCGGTAATGACAAACATATCCGGATGCGCTGCCTTGATCGCACGTACCGCTTCGGCGATGATACCGTGCTCACACATCGCTTCGCTTCCGACAGAGTCTTTGGTATCTGGAATTCCAAAAAGAATGATGGCATAGAGGCCAAGCGACTTGAGTGTATCGCACTCTTTGACCGCTTCGTCGATGCTCATCTGGTACACACCGGGCATGGATGCTACCTCGTCTCGAATCCCGCTGCCGCTACGGACAAAGAGCGGATAGATAAAGTCGTCGGTACTTAGGTGGGTCTCTTCGAGGAGATTGCGAAGCACCGGATTGATGCGCCGTCGTCGAAAACGGGTAAACATGGGCGGTTCCTTTGGAATAATCTTGCCGCTATTCTACTCCAAAAAATACTTAAGCATTATTAAATTATCTACTTTCGATATAATTCCGGCATGAAACACATCACTCTGTCCAACATCGCTGCTTTGCCGACCCGTCACGGTACCTTCAAAATCCAGGCCTTCAAAGAGGGGGAGCGTGAGCACCTCGCGGTCTTTACTGATCCCCTTCCAAAGACACCGCTGGTGCGTGTCCACTCCGAGTGCCTCACCGGTGATGCACTCGGCTCACTCAAATGCGATTGCGGTGAACAGCTCGATGCTGCACTGGAGATGATCAATGCTGAAGGGGGGATGG
>JALVWV010000223.1 GCA_027023145.1 Campylobacteraceae bacterium
GAGGTAAAAGGCATCCGGCAGACCGTCAAAGAGTTCCGAGGGGTTCAGGCCCGCAAACGATTCATCGCTTCGCGACAAATCATTTGAGGTCAGACCCCTGAACATCTCATTCCAGCCCATATGTGGTACTTTGAGAGGGTGGTCAAACTTCGACTCGTCAAACGCCACCACTTTGCCCGGAATCAGTCCCAGACCCTGCGTAGTGCCAAACTCTTCACTCTCTTCAAACAGCAACTGCATTCCTAGGCATGTCCCCATCAGCGGGCGACCGCTCTGGGAAAATTGTCGGATCGCTTCATCCATCCCGGTTGTGGTGAGGGCTTTCATCGCATCGGGAAATGCCCCCACTCCGGGCAGAACGATCCGGTCATACTGCTCCAAACTGTCAGGATCACTCACCAGCTGGGACGATGCTCCCACCTTGGCAAAGGCATTCATCACGGAGCCGAGGTTACCCATGTTGTAATCAACAATACCTATCGTTGCACGTTTTTCATTTTTCATTTTTCATTTTTCATTTGGAATTAACCGCGATTATACCCAAAAACCCTTATTGCGCTTGGTTCAGCTCCGCCTCGATCGCCTCCACAAAAGGCTGTCGGTACCCCAGATCGGGAAGTTTGTCGCGCATGGTGGCGAGAAATCGGTAGTAGTCCTCATGGGTGAGTGTGCCTCGGAGGAGTTCATATTTGAGGAAGAGCCAGTAGGTGTTGAGGACGTCGGACTGGCAGTATTCACGGATTTTATCAAGGTTCCCGGCGTAATAAAGATCGGTCACCTGATCGCCACTGACATCGTATTTGCCAGGCAGTCCGGCCATGGTACAGAGAGTATCGAGCTTGAGATTGCGCACCGCACCGAAATTGCCCATTGAATCAAGCAGATCGAGGTGAAACTCCTCGGCGTAGCGTTGGCGGTAGTTTTCCCATTTGGTTTTGTTGAGCAGGGGGTTGTTTTTGTCAAACCACGCGGGGAAGGAGAGGTTGTACCGCATGGCGCGGATCAGGAGCATGGGCATATCAAACCCCCGGCCATTGAACGAGACTAGACGGGGGTTCTGTGCTTCGATGTAGCCGAAAAAATCGCGGATGATCGCTGCTTCATCATCCTCCCCTTTGCCAAAATCACCCACCTTGACAAAGTTGCCAAATCCATCGGCAATCACGGCCGAGATCGCGACGACGCGATGGTAGGGCAGGGGGAGGAAGGTGGTGTTGTGTGCTTCGGCATACTGCTCCTGTGCTGCTGTGATAGCTGTATAATCCTCGAGACCCTCGACATCGAAGTTATGACGGATCAGGTCAATATCGGGGATGGTTTCGCAGTCAAAGACGCAGATCATCTCAGCTGGCTTTTTTTAGAGAAAAACTTCCATCGATGGGTAGTTCGAGGTTGGTGTGCTCAGTTTTGAAGTGCAGTACCTCAATGGCTACAATGTCATTCTGCCGATTGTAATCGACAATAACATCTTTTTCTACCTCTTCGCTTTCATAGGGCTCCTCATCGGAGAGGACGAAGTATACACTGTCGGTTGTTTCATCGTAACGGATATTCATTTGCATCCTTTTTTACGCATATTCCTATCGAAATAGGTCGTGATAAGTTTGTGGCTCGTTGGATTGAAAACCACTTTCAGGCATCGGTTTTCTGCCTCAGAAACAGGTGAAAAGTAGTGGATTTCCTCTTCGGATATTTCTCGTATTACCGTGGGATGCTTCATTGTGGCAATAACCCATTCGTATTGGATACCACGATATTGAAGCATTTCTTGGGCATGTTGCGAAAGTATTACTTCGATTTGGAATCCTTTGGTTTTCAACATGCTTTAATTGTACCCAAAAGGGGAAGAATGTGCAAGGCTAATCCGCCGGCATATAGTTCTTCTCACGCTTGGCCTTCTCGGCAGCCTGCTTTTTCTTCTCTTCCATCATAACCGCATCTCGGAGTTCTTCTTCGCCGTCGAAACGTGCTCCGTCGAGAAATTTGGCTTGATCGTCAAACTGCCCGGTTCGTATCCCCCAGATCAAG
>JALVWV010000224.1 GCA_027023145.1 Campylobacteraceae bacterium
AGACATTGGAGATTCCTCTTATTCCCCATCTCCCAAGACTGTAAAAAACTTCCTTACCCAATCATAACAGGGGTGAGGAAGCCCCGTAATCATCACCTTCTTTCATCATTTCCGCATCTTTTTCTCGCTACACATCTCCTGAAACTGTGAAAGAACTTGCACTTTATAGGAGTAGGGGCTTTAGCCCCGTTAAAGGGGTGCCATTTTATGGAGGCTCTTTATACGGGACTGAAATCCCTGCTCCAAAATTTCTGAGTTTTTTCACACTCTCGGGAGATATGATACGAAAGGTGTTTCTCTCGCGGACGTGGGTCAAAATCTTCCAAGACACTCCATCTGTTCATTGGATATAATATTTCCATCAGGAGGCGGGACTTCAGTCCCACAGTGCAGGGCTGAAGCCCTGCCTCTATGTTTGATAAAAATTCACCGGTATAATAATAAAAAAGGATCTCCATGCCCCTCATCGCCCGTCATTTTCCGTTCGGTGAAGCGAAGTATCAGGCTCGCATGGTGGATTGCTACGGCTATCACAGCCACGATGTACTCGTAATCGGCGCACTCGAGGAACCCGGGGATCTCACCTTTGATTTCGAGGATGTTCGTGTGGATGTGACCTCTGATTCGTTGGTCTGTTTTCCACCCCGCCAGCGCCACCGTGCCGTCCTCTCTACAGAAGCACGCGGCTACTGCATTCTCCATCTTGAACCCCAATGGCTCTCCCAAGTCATGGAGATAGAGATGTCCCAGGTACAATGGACTCGGACGATCGTAGATCCATCGATCCATATGAGCTTCATCCAGACGGTCAAAGCCATGGCAAGCGGGGAGGAAGCGGGTGAAGAGACTATCGAAGAGTGGCTGGGGGATTTCCTCCCCCTGCTCTTCCAGCCGATCCATGAAGCATCAATCCCCGACGCAACACTCGAACAGGTGCGCCAGTATATCGAGAAGCACTGGGATGAGACGTTCACCATCCATACCGTGGCGGAGATATTTGCTCTCAACCCCTACACGATGATCCGCCAATTCAAACAGCACTACGGCACCACCCCAAAAAAGTACCAACGCGACCTCCGCGTCCATCAAGCCAAAGCGTTGATCGTCGGGGGGATGGAGATCGCCGAAGCGGCTCTGCACTGCGGGTTTTATGACCAGAGCCACCTCTACAACTACTTCAAAAAGATTTTCGGTGTCTCCCCGAAAGTGTATCAGGAGGCTTTTGAAAAATAACCCAACCCATTCCCGCGCAATTTCTTCCAAGACATCGGAGGCGTATCTGAGTATACTACTTGACGAGCATTATTCTAATCAGGAGCAGGGACTTCAGTCCCGTTATGCAGGACCGAAGTCCTGCCTCCAAAGTTGGATAAATATTCGCTGGTTTAATAACAAAAAAATGGAAGTACCTATGAAAAAGACCCTTGACAAAGCCCTCAGCTCCGCGTGGATGATCCTGAAGTTTGTGATACCGATCTACCTTCTGGCCGATCTACTCTACTATTTTGACCTGCTGCGACATGTGGCGTTTGTGCTGGAACCGGTGACGACCCTGGTGGGGTTGCCTGCTGAGGCGGCTCTGGCGCTCATCAGTGGGTTGTTTCTCAACCTCTACGCCGCCATTGCCTTCGCTGCACCGCTGGACATGTCACCCCAGCAATGGACAGTGCTGGCCGCCTTTCTGGGGGTCGCACACTCTCTGATCGTCGAAAGTGCCGTCATGAAACAATTGGGGCTCTCGGCACGCTATGCCTATGGATTGCGGATCATAGTCGCCATAGGGGTGGGAATTATAGTTAGCGGGCTGCCAGAAAGCTGGTTCGGTCACGAACTCGTCACCGCTCAGACTGCAACCCCCGCACACACTTATGCGAATGTCTGGAACATGCTGGGACACTCCCTCCAGGGGGCGATCCTCCTGACCCTCAAGATCATCGCCCTCATCACCGCACTGATTTTCGTCATGGAGTGGATCAAATCGTTGCCTGTTTTTCAGCGCAATACACAGCATGTAAGCAAAGGCTTCACCCTCGCCAGCGGTTTGATACTGGGAATCACATATGGTGCCGGCGTTCTCATCAGCGAAGCCCGGAGTGGCGAGATGAGTCGTGGAGAGATCTTCATCATCGGGACGTTTCTGCTGATTTGCCATGCGATTATTGAAGATACACTGTTGTTTGTGATGTTTGGTGCTGATGCGCTGATTACGGTCGCTGTGCGGACACTGACCGCCGCCTTGGTAACTTGGATTGTGTGGATTGTTTATATAAAAAAGAAGATGAGTGCATATTGAAAACTATTTTTCCTCGTCCCACCGTCTCGGTGGGAATGCAGACCTTCTCGCTCCACATCTCCTGATGTCGAATGCACTCATTACCGTCTGATATGTAATCATATGCGGTTGTGCAACATGTGCGCGACATCGGGGGCGCGACTTCAGTCACGTTAAAAGGGGCTGGGACTTCAGTCCCACTATGCGGCTGAAGCCGCATCCCCTGTAAAATTCCTACTTCTCATGCACCTCCACAAACGCCTCATAATCCCCTTCAAAATCAGTGATCGTCCCATCAGCCTCGATCCGGATGATCCGATTGGCAAAGGCATCGATGAGCTCCCGGTCGTGGGTGACACAAATGACACCCCCCTGATAATTGTGCAGTGCCTCACCGAGCGCAACGATCGCCTCGAGATCGAGGTGATTGTCCGGCTCATCGAGGACGAGGAAATTGGCCGCGTCCATCATCATTTTACTCAGCATAATCCGGTGCTTCTCCCCTCCAGAGCATGCACCGACTTCCTTCTCCTGCTCTTCTCCGCTAAAGAGCATCCGCCCCAGACATTTGCGAATTTCATCGATATGCCATTTCTGATCGAAGTTCTGGATCCACCCGTAGAGCTTCTCGTCGCCCTGCACTACGTCGGTAGTATTCTGGGGAAAATAAGTAGTGTGGATGGTCTGCCCCCACTTGTACGTCCCGCCGTCGGCTTCGAGATTACCCATGAGGATCTCAAGGAGCGTGGTTTTGCCCACACCGTTGGCACCGATGACGGCGATTTTATCCCCTTTGTTGACTTTGAAGCTGAGGTTTTCAAACACCGTATGATCGCCATACCGTTTGCTCAGGTTTGAGACTTCAAGCACTTCGTTGCCGATCTCACGGTTGGGCTTGAACACAATCGAGGGATCGCGACGGCTGGAGAGTTTGATCTCGCCGATGTCAAGCTTGTCGAGCTGCTTCTGGCGGCTGGTGGCTTGTTTGGCTTTGGAGGCGTTGGCGGAGAAGCGGGCGATAAATTTCTCAAGCTCCTCTTTCTCTTTGAGGGCTTTGTTGCGCTCCATCTCAGCCTGTTTACTGAGCAGATTAGCCGCGATATACCATTCATCGTAATTGCCAGTAAACTCCCGAATCGTCTGAAAATCGAGATCGAGGATGTGGGTGACGACGGCATTGAGGAAGTGGCGGTCGTGAGAGATCACCACCAACACCCCTTCGTGGCGCTTGAGCTCCCGTTCGAGCCAGCTGATGGTCGCCATGTCGAGGTTGTTGGTCGGCTCGTCCAGCAGGAGGATGTCAGGCTTGAGGAAGAGGACTTGAGCCAGGAGAATCTTGAACTTGTCCCCTCCGGTGAGCGAACTCATCAGATCATTGTGCTGCTCGGCGGGGAAGCCGAGAGCTTCGAGGAGTTTCTCGATGTGGACATCCGACTCGTAGGTGGGGTCCTCGTCCGCACACACCATCTCAAGCTCAGCGAGGCGGTTGTTGACCGTATCATCCTCGAAATCCCCTTCCATATAGAGCTTCTCTTTCTCTTTCTGGGCATCGTAGAGGCGTTTGTTGCCGTACAGCACGGCATCCTTGAGGGTAAAATCCTCAAACGCATACTGGTTCTGCCCCAGCATCCCCAGCTTGGCTCCAGGCTGGATCTGCACTTCACCATCGGTCGGCTCAAGCTCCCCGGCGAGGATCTTCATAAAGGTCGATTTGCCCGCCCCGTTGGCTCCAATGAGCCCGTAGCGTTTGCCCTTGTCGAGGGTAATGGTGATCTTGTCGAAGAGAACACGCTTGCCGTAGCGCTGAGTGAGATTGACGGTTCCTATCACGGGTTTTCCTTGGTCTTGTAAAGTATTGCCGCGATTTTAGCGAAAAAGTGTTTGTGAGTTCATTTTTTATATCAGAAGTAGGGACTTTGGTCCCGTATAAAACCAAAACGGGGACTTCAGTCCCATTTTGAGTGTGTAGTTGGTAGTGCGTAGTGGGTAGAATTGTAAGGAATAAGGGGCTGGGACTTCAGTCCCACACAAACAAAGGAGGCAGGACTTCAGTCCTGCCTACCTCGCGTAATATATGCATTCCCCATCAGGAGATGGGACGTGGAAAGCCCATGCGCAGAAAAAATATATAACTATAACTTAGAGAAAATAAACATAATTATTAAAAAATATGCCACAAAAGCTACTACCACAAAGATCCCGATAGCACGAAAAAC
The DNA here is from genome assembly GCA_027023145.1 of Campylobacteraceae bacterium. Lineage (GTDB taxonomy): Bacteria > Campylobacterota > Campylobacteria > Campylobacterales > Sulfurovaceae > S017-3. Next base: position 4,489 of record JALVWV010000224.1, read on the forward strand.
TTTCAGTGGTATCCAATATCGAGGTGCGGCCTGAGAACCGTTTTCATCTGTCTGTGTTTTGGATAACATCATGGCATCACTCTCAGCTCGATCGACAACAATGGTTCTGGCAAAGTAATCATGTAGCATTTGTCTGTATTTATTGAAAAACATCATCGAGATAAAAGCTACGGCGAAAGTAATCGCAAAAATTTCCATGATTTCGAAGGCATAAGGAAAAAGTTCTTCGACATAGGTCGGAATGACTAGAACAACTCCTAATAAAAACTTCAGCACGAAACGCAACAATGCACGTCCGTAACTGAGCGGTTTGAAATTCAGATCAAGGAGTTCAAGACCAAGAATTCTCTTGCCAAGCGTCCCGTGAAAATGAGCATTGAGGTAAATGTCATATATACCAAATACTATCAATACTATTATTCTAAAAACAGCACTGGGCTCGTTTATGACTTGTGCCAACATTCCAACTATGAATCCAAGAATAAAAATATCAATAATCTCAGCCAATAGCCTAACCCAAGATCCAGCGTATATAATGTTCTGCTTATCCGTCGGCGAATCACTATCGCCATTTCCCATATGGTTTTCTTGTATCATAGTCATCATTACCTTACGTACAAAACCTCGTCATTCCTCTCCACCAGACAAGTTGCGACGGCTTTCGCCCTTTCTGTATTTTGGCTATTTTAACGCAGATTGGCTTTCAATATTAGGGGCGTGTGTTAGCTCTCGTGCCCTATCTCCTGATAGGGTACATACGACTGTAGTAAAGGCACAATAGCTAAGGAAAGGGACTGAGACTTCAGTCCCACGGAAATCATAGAGGCAGGGCTTCAATCCTGCCTGACGGGACTGAGGTCCCTACTCCTGAGATACGCTTGCGCGTTTTGTTGGACTGAAGTCCAAGCCCCGAGAGAGAGCAAACCCCAAGGAGCAGGGACTTCAGTCCCGTTGAAACGTACTATTTTGGACGGGGCTGAAGTCCTACTCCATCAGTTCAAGCATTTTTTTTAGAGCCTTTTTATCTCTGCAATACCGGGAAAGACCTTTGCGTGTCGTGGAACCATAAGCATCCTCAATATCAGGATCAGCTCCATGCTGCATCAGCAGAGAAACTGTCTTGAAATTTTTACACCCTCTTGCAGCAACCATCAAAGCTGTTGTACTTTTATCATGCTGAAAATTAACATCAACGCCATGATCGAGAAACAGTTGGATAATTTTTAGATTACGATCTCCAGCATCTACCGCTCTTGTCCATGCACTATACAATCCGTTTTCGTCCATCGCATACATATCTGCACCATGATCCAATAACAGTTTCACCGCTTCTGCGTCACGATAGCCGATAGCAGAAAAAAGCGAATGGGTACCAAAAGGGTTGCGTTCATTAGGGTTTGCCCCATGCTCGAGAAGTTTTCTGAGTTTTGTATGGTCTCCTTGACGCATTGCCGTAAAAATTGGCGGCTCTTTTGAACGAATTTTGTCAATATCACGGCATTCATATGATTTGGGATAATGGAGTTTGTCGCACGACAAATGCACTAGATCAAATGCTACATGAGAATTATTTATGCTCCACGAAGGAATATCACCCCCCAATTTTTTTGCTTCATATCCCAGTAAACACAAAAAAACCTTATCCGCATATTTCCATCCACCATCTCTTGCTGTGCTAAGATAGTCCCGTACGGTTTTCCCGCTTTTGTCTTCAATCGAAAAATCATGTGTATGCTCTGCAAGAGTATCGAATGTGAAGTAAGATGTTAGCCTCTTCTTGATAGCAAACATTAACGGATTTTCCCCTTGGTCGTTTTGCATTCTGGAAATATCCATGCCGCTCGGGATGTATGGCAATGATTTGTCGGATGACAACGCTGAAAAAATGAATTGTTGCAATGCATATCTCTCCTGCGCTTTTTTTTGTTTTTCCTTCTCTTTACGCTTTTTTGCCACATCTCTTTGTTGCTGCTTCCATCTCTGGAGTACACCGGGATGTTTTTTTTGAAGCAGATTGAGCCACTGTTTTGTCTGCTTGTTTCCACAGTTATCAAACGGTTTATCGACATATTCATAGGGAAAAGCAACATATTCACCACAGCTTGTCGCAAGTGCTTCAAAACGATTGGGGATATACTGATCGATAAACGCTCCATACATCTCCTCAATCGGCATCAACGCATCACACGTCTTCACATTCTTTTTTGGCTCCCATATATTGGCTATTTTTTCTTCGATATGATTCACATCGTTCGTGTCATAATCATAAAAATGTCGCCCCATCCAATCCTCATTGGCTTTGGCTTTTTTGATACGTGCTTCCGTGTCGGCATATTTGTTTCGCGCATTTTTGCGAAAGTTGCTTCCCATATCGATCCAGTCGGATACATTGTGGTCTTTCAACGCTGCTTCGATGCAGTTAAGCGCCAGATCCCGCTTGGTATCGGCAGCGAAGATATCGTACATCCCCTCTGCTTCGATAAACTCACGGCTGTACCGGTCGAGTTCTTTTTGGTAAAACTGTATGCGGGTGTCGTTGTAATCATCCGTGTGGTACTTCATGTGAAAGGATTGATTGTATGCCTCGTGTTTTCCTTGAGCCAATGTAAAAAAGACTCCGGTATAAATCAGTATATATGCACCAAAAAGCACAATAATCAGTGTCAAAACAAATTTTACGATCTGCTGAGCACCGCTAAGGTATTTGCTGGAAGAGGTTGCCTCAGATATCTTCTTTCGTGTCGCAATAACGATACTTTTTGCAGCCATATCGTGCAACATTTTTCTTTTTTGGCTGGCATACATCACAAAAGGCGCAAGAATGAAAATCAACTGAGGCAACATTTGCACCGCTGGAGAAGGGGGCGGACTCATCGTATATTGCATTTCTCTGACCAATCGGTAGAGCACAAAAGGGAGAAGACTTATAATGACCCGAATGGAAGCCTTTAGAAATGACAGGTTATCTCCATCATCAGAAGAAATTTCTATACCCAGCAGTTTCCCACCAATTGTCGTCCTCCATTTGGCTATTGAAACAGCAAAGTAAAGCCAGAATATCAAAATCGGCACCAAAGAAAACTGCGCCAGCAAAGGCAGATTATTTTCCACTATTGCCAACAACGGAAGATAAAGCACAAACATATCAATAACAAAAGCAAGAAATCGCGTCCAAAAACCCGCGTAGACTATATTCCGCTCATCCATCGACGTGTCACTATTGCCATTTCCCATATGGTTTTCTTGTATCATAGTCGTCATTACCTTACGTACAAAACCTCGTCATTCCTCTCCACTAGACAAGTTACGACGGCTTTTGCCCTTTCTGTATTTTGGCTATTTTAACGCAGATTGGCTTTCAATATTAGGGGCGTGTGTTAGCTCTCGTGCCCTATCTCCTGATAGGGCACGCATACGACTACAGCAGAGGCGCAATGGACAAGAAAAGGGGTTGGGACTTCAGTCCCACTAAAATCATAGAGGCAGGGCTACAATCCTGCCTGACGGGACTGAAGTCCCTACTCCTGAGATACGCTTGCGCGTTTTGTTGGACTGAAGTCCAAGCCCCGAGAGAGAGCAAACCCCAAGGAGCAGGGACTTCAGTCCCGTTGAAATGTACTATTTTTGGACAGGGCTGAAGCCCTGCTCCTGTCCGGTCGGCATATCTTGCAAGCCCGGAAGCCATCAGCAATGGCTTCTTGTGATGTATCATAAAATACCACATTTTTCTGTAGCGGCTTTCGGGCACTGCATGAGGGCAGGCAAAAAACCCCGGTCGTTGTGACCGCTGCGTAAAACACACCGTCATATCGGGTATCTCTCCGTCCGATGAAGTCATATTTTTCCTGTGGACTCAGCTTCATTGAGCCTGCCCCACAAATAGATTTTGCTCTAACTTCAATAATCGTTTTTTGACGGCTATACCCCCGCCGTATCCGATCAATTCACCCTTGCTGCCGATGATCCTATGGCACGGGATGATGATGCCGATTGCGTTGGCACCGTTTGCCCTCGCGACGGCTCGTACGGCTTTTTCGTCTCCGATCTTTTTGGCCAGATCCAGATAGGTGGACGTACTCCCGTATGGTACTTCCTGCAAAGCCCCCCAGACACGTTTTTGAAAATCGGTTCCAACGGTAAGAAGAGGAATATCAAAATCTCTTCGCTCCATACCAAAATACTCATCCAACTGTTTTTTCGTCTCTTCTATGATGTCGCTGGACTGCTCTACACATTGGGCATTCAAGCCTTTTTTCAATCTGTCATCTACGGTTTTTCTCATCCTCCGGTATCTAAAATCCAGCAAACATAGCTTATCTTCAAATGAGCCCAGTACCAACTCACCGTACTTTGTTTTGTGATACTGGAAGCTTATGGTATTCATTGGTGCTTGTCGACAAACTCTCTGATGAGAGAAGCTATTTTCTCAGGCTGCTCTTCATGCGGCATCAATGAAGCATGGGAAACAGGATTAAACGATACTTCTTTGTCAAACTGCTCACACATATTTTTGGCCAGCTGGACGGGGAATGTCTTGTCGTCTTCTCCCCA
>JALVWV010000225.1 GCA_027023145.1 Campylobacteraceae bacterium
TGCTCCGATGGTGTATGGCATTACCGTGGTGCACAATGCCGCCAAACATTTGCCCCGCAACAAGGCTGGCGCTGTGGCGTTTGTCCGTTTCGTCCTCTCTCCTGAAGGGCAGGCAATCATGCGTCAAAACGGCCAGGGGGTCATCGCTCCGCCGACGATCACTGGAGATGCGCGCCTTTTGAAAGCAGGAGATACGGAGTCCAAATGAGAGGAGAATCCGATCTACTCAGCGTGAGAGACGTGACGCTACACAAAGGGGCATTTACCCTCGGCCCTCTCTCGTTTGACGTACCGGAGCACTCCTATTTTGTTATTTTAGGCAAAACCGGCAGCGGCAAGACGATGTTGCTGGAGTCACTGGCGGGCTTGCAGCCGGTAAGAGGGCAGGTATTATTTGGCGGCAAGGAGATCACCTGGACGCTTCCCGAAGAGCGGGGATTTGGGTTTGTCTATCAGGATTTTGCCCTCTTCCCCAATCTGAGTGTCCGGGACAATATCCGCTTTGCTGGTCGGTTCCGGGCAATAGAGGATGCTGAGGCACTTTTTGAGGATGTCGTGGACTTTCTCGGAATCGCGCCACTGCTGGATCGGAGGGTTACCCATCTGAGCGGCGGCGAGAAACAGCGGGTGGCGCTGGCGCGGGCGATCTACTCCCGACCAAAACTGTTGTTGCTTGATGAGCCTCTCAGCGCGATCGACCCGACCTTTCGCACGGCGATTATGATCTCGCTCAAACAGATCGTCACCCGGTACGGTATGTCGATCATCCATGTTACCCACAACTTTCGCGAGGCGACCTTCCTGGCTGACCGGATCGCAGTGATGATGGACGGAAAGATATTGCAAACAGGAGAGGCCGAAGAGGTACTGCACCGCCCGAACAGCCTGGCCGCTGCCAAATTTCTCGGGTTCAAAAACATCCTCCCTGCCTCGGTGCTGGGAATTGCAAAAGATCGGCGGCTTTTTTCGGTCAACCCCAATGCTATCCTCTTCTCCCGCCACCGGCAGGATCGGGAACATTGCCTTGAGTGTACGGTCGAAGAGATCGTCATCCAAGCCGATATCAACAAAGTCATCGCTCGCGTAGGGGATCGAACCCTCTATGCCAAACTCCCCAAGACCATGTTTGACAAACTCAAGATTGCAGTAGGAGAACAACTCTACGCATGCATCGCTGATGCAGATATCATGTGGTTGCCCGAAGCGGTCGCTCTCGAGGAGGCATCATGAAAAGCGATCGGTTTTTTCTGGGGATTTTCCTGCTACTCTCTTCGGTGATCGCCCTCTTTTTGATGGTGCCACTAGGGAAACTCTTCATCAACACAGGTCTCCTCTCGATCGCCAAAACCCTGACCGAACCAGAGGTGATGGATAGTATCGGTCTGACGCTGCGGACGGCTCTATGGGCGGTGCTGTTTGTCTCGGTGACTGGGATTCCACTGGCGTATCTGATCGCCCGGTATCCGTTTCGAGGCAAGAGCATCCTCGAGGCGCTTCTGGATATCCCAGTGATGGTGCCCCATACGGCGGCGGGGATTGCACTGCTCGTGGCGTTTAACGATGGCTTTGTTGGGCGTGTCTTTTCGGCATTGGGGCTGGAAATGATCGACACGACGACGGGGATCATGGCGGCGATGATGTTTCTCTCGGCACCTTTTTTGATCAATGGGGCCAAAGAGGGATTCAAAAAAGTGGACGTCAAGTACGAAAACGTCGCCCGCACCCTCGGAGCTAGCCCGATGCGTACGTTTTTCAGCGTCTCCCTCCCCAATGCCCGGGGGGAGATCATCAATGGGGCACTGATGATGTGGAGTCGTGCGCTCGGGGAGTTCGGCGCGGTGGTGATCATCGCCTACCACCCGATGGTCGCCCCCGTCCTCATCTACGACCGGTTCAACAACTACGGCTTGAGCTACTCCGCCCCCGTTGCAGCGGCGATGATTCTGGTGTCAGTGATCTTGTTTCTGACCGTACGGTTGGTGAATAACCGGTACGGGAAGTGATAGATTATTTGCTTGTATTAGCTTCGACTGTCTCAACAGTTCCGATGAGATCGACAAAAAGACTTTTTGCATCTCCAACATAACTGGAGATATTTACCCCAATAACACACGTATCATTGCCGTTATCCGTATCGTAATCTTTGATGAAGCAGGAGCGCTCAAGGGTGTTGTTGTCTTCATCGCGTCCATAGTCGGCACAAGTGACATTGCCCTCTTTTTCGAGGGCAAGCGTATCAGAGATAGCAGGCATCCTGTTGAGTGCCAGTTCGAGAACAAAACCACAAGAGAGGTATTGGGGATAGTGGTGTGCGATGACGATCATATCACGATTGGTGATCGATTCATCATTGCACGCCGTCATAAGGAAAAGAAAAGAGAGAAAAAGGGTGATACGCCGAAACATAGAATGCCTCCGGGAATTTTTGGAAGCATTATATCCAAAAAGGATTAGTGTGGAGGCGTATCGGTTCCGACGACACAGGTGGAGTCACCGTATCCTTTATCTCCCTCGACCAAAACTTTCTCTTTGCACTCGTAAGAGGCAGCATTAAAATCGTTGCAGTCAGCGTTTTTATCTTCATAGAATTTGACGTCGTTATACCCATTCTCTTTTGCAATCGGTTCGATGACAATTTTCCCACAACCATCCGATCGGACATTTTTGACGATGAAGAGATAGTGTTTTTGTTTGGTGGCATTCTCATCCTGGCCGCCGTTGAGTGCATCAGCACCGATGGCACATGCTGAGGAGCCGTAGCCTGAAGAGCCGGGCTTGAGTACGGTTATGCCGCAGGTGTCGTCTTTGACTTTTCCATAATCCTCACAGGTGGCATTAACATTGCTGTCTTCATGATAATTAGAGCCAACCAGCCCATACTCATCAACAATATAGCCCATCGTCAGAAAGCTGCACCCCATGGAGCTAACATGCTGAGCGATGAGGACATACTTCTTCTGCATCACCTCCTCTTTGCTCACTTCACATCCGGTTAAGATCAATGCAGCAGCGCCCAGTGCCAACAGTACTCTTTTTTTCACAATAACTCCTTTTTTGTTTCGAAGATTATAACGCGAAAAAATGAAAAGGGTATTGAAATCTAAAAAAGAAATGAAACAATTGCATTACATGTTTAAAGAGTGTGAAAGATAATTTACGAGAGCGCCAGCGGGAGCTGACGCTTCATGTGAATATTAGCAAGAATAGGTAGAGATATACTCGTAAGCGGTTGGACGGCCTTCGACAGGTATGACGTGGCGCTCGAACATATAGTCGACGTACTCTTTGATGTAGTCGCTGTCCATGATGGGGGCAAGGAATTCGTGGTCTTTTTCGAGACCTTCGAGGGCTTCGCGGAAGCTGTTGGGGAGCTCAGGGATTTTGCGCTCACGCAATTCGTCGCGGGTGAGCTCAAAAAGGTCTTCGTTGACAGGACCTACAAGCTCATAACCACCTGCTTTGATCCCGTCGAGTCCGGCGATCATCAGAGCCGAGAACGCAAGGTACGGGCAGGAGCTGCTGTCTGGGAAGCGGGTCTCGATTCGAGTCGATTTCTCACCAGCACCGTACGGGATTCGGCAGGCAGCAGAACGGTTTTGGCTGGAGTAGGTGAGGATCCGGGGTGCTTCAAAACCGGGCAGCAAGCGCTTGTAGGAGTTGGTGCTGGGGTTGGTGAAGGCAGCCACAGCCTCTTTGTGCTTGAAGATACCGCTGAGGTAATCCAGAGCTGTTTTGCTCAGGTTGGCGTATTCTCCTTCTTTATAGAAGAGGTTTTTGCCATCTTTCCAGAGCGACTGGTGGACGTGCATGCCGTTTCCGTTGTCATTGTAGATTGGTTTGGGCATAAAGGTGGCGGTTTTACCATTGAGGTGGGCGACCATCTTGACGACGTACTTGTATTTCTGGACGTTATCCGCAGCGGTAATAATGTCGGAGAAGACCACTCCGATCTCTGCCTGTGCCTGGGCGACTTCATGGTGTCCCAAAACCACTTCGATCCCTACCTCTTCGAGCACCTGCATCATCTCAGCACGGAGATCAACGGTGGAGTCGGTCGGCATGACAGGGAAGTATCCACCTTTGATACGGGGGCGGTGTCCCATGTTGCCGTACTCTCCGTAGTCAGCCGCATCGGCCCAGTGACCTTCGTCCGACTCGACCTTGAACGACTGCTCATTGTCGGCATCGGTGATTTTGACATCGTCGAAGATGAAGAATTCATTTTCCGGTCCAAAATAGGCAGCATCGGCCACACCAGCCTCTTCGAGTGCTTTGAGGGCTTTCTTGGCGATGGAGCGTGGGCATTTGGCGTAGAGCTCGTTTTTGTAGATGTCGTAGACATCACAGATAACGATCACGGTGCTGTCAGCGGTAAAAGGATCAAGGAATGCGGTGGGGACATCGGGCTTAAGAAGCATATCCGACTGATTGATCGGCTGCCAGTTCTCGATGGATGACCCGTCGAAGGGGACTCCGTTTTCGAGCATGGCATCATCGACGGCACTGCGGCGGTAGCTGATGTGGTGCCATGCCCCCTTGATGTCGGTGAAACGGAAATCGATGAACTCTACTTCGTTTTCGTCACAGAATGCATTGAACTCTGTGAGATTGTTGACAAATTTACCCATGTGTCTTCTCCTAGAAAAAATTTATGGGATTATTATAGCCATTCCTGATTGAAGATGCTCAGAGGAAGTGATTAAAATTTCACCATTTGCTTGTTTCGCTTCCGAAAGGTAACAGCTTGGGTGTATCCAACGGATTGAGCAAGAGCAATGGCTTGATCATAACCGGCACCTACCTGTTCGAGAGTATGTGCATCGGAACCAAAAGTAATGGGTATACCCAGAGCAAAGGCTTCCTCAAGCAGTGTGCGGGAGGGGTAGAGCTCCGCAACCGGTTTGCGCAGTCCGGCGGTGTTGATCTCCAGTACCATGTCTGATCGAGCGATCGCCTCGAGTGCGGGGTGGGCGAGGGTGCGGATGTCGGTGGCGGGGAGGTGCTTAAAAAGCTTGATGAGGTCAAGGTGCCCCACGATGTCAAACAATCCCGACTCGGCCATTGCCTCTACAGCTGCGAAATAGTCCCGCCACACCGTATCGATATCCCGCGCTTCCCATTCACCGATAAACTCCGGATTGTCAAAGCCCCACTTCTCAAGGAAATGGACTGAACCGATAAGGAAGTCCACATCGGCATTCAGTACGCGGTCATCCATGTGTCCGGGGAACCAATCCACCTCATATCCCAACCGGATATCGAGGCGGTCACGGTAGCGTTCCCGAGCAGCGAGTACATCGGCTTCATAATCGCCCATATCCTCAAACGACACCCGATACCCCTCATCGAAATCCATCGGCGCATGTTCGCTGAAACCGTACACCTCGATCCCGAGATCGATGGCACGTTCGATGTACTGGTCGATGGTGCCGGTGGCGTGATTGCAGCGGGTAGTGTGGTTGTGCAGATCGATTTTCATGGGGGTAGTATAGCGTAGGTTTGGTAATGGGGGTATTGGTGATTGGTGTAATTGGTGGATGGTGGTGGCAGATAGAGTATTTCCCTCGTTCCTATCGTCCTCGATGGAAACACGCATACGCGGGGTGTAATTTTCGTGCCGTGGTAGATCTCATATGCGCTCCCACGCAGGAGTATGGGAGCGAGGGAAATTTATACCCGTGCCTCTTCGCGGCGCTGGAGGTATTCCCATTTTGCGTCGACGTCTTTCTGGATGCGATCGATGACGTGACGGTTTTCGGGTTTGAAGAGATGCTTATAGCGCCCCTGGGCTCCGAGGTAGTCTTCGACTTTGATGATGTTTTTTGGGCGGTAGAGGATGTTGAGCTCGTGCCCTTCGATGATCTCGTAGATGGGAAACATCAGAGAATCGGTCGCCAGATCGGCGACATTGATGGTGTCTTTGGGGTCAAATTTCCACTCGGTCGTACACGGTGAGACACTGTTGATGAAGCAGGCACCTTCGGTGTCGAGTGCCTTTTGGAACCCTTTGGCCATGATCTTCCATTTGTTGGGAGCCAACTGGGCGACGTAGGGGGCGCCATGGGCAGCCATGATGGCGACGATGTCTTTTTTCTTCTGGGTTTTTCCGTAGCTGTGGCTGCCAGCCTGAGCAGTGGAAGTATGGGCACCGATGGGCGTAGAAGAGGAGCGCTGACCTCCGGTGTTGGCGTAGTTTTCATTGTCAAGGACGATGTAGGTGAAGTCATGTCCACGCTCGATCGCACCGGAGAGCCATTGGAAACCGATGTCGTAGCTCGAGCCGTCACCACCAAAGGCAACGAATTTGACCGGGGCATCGGGATCCTTGAGGGTGCCTTTTTTCTTGCGGGCTTTGTACATCGCCTCGGCACCGGAGATGGCCGAAGCGGCGTTCTCAAATCCGATATGGATCCACGAAGTATCCCATGAAGTGTAGGGATAGACTGCCGTGGAGACCTCAAGACAGCCAGTGTTGGTGCTGATGACCAGGTTGTCATCGGTGGCATTCATCAACTCACGGACGATCATAGAGTGGGCACAGCCCGGGCAGAGGAGGTGCGCTCCCTCAAACCGCTCGTTGACGGTGGAGAATTCTTTCAAGTTTTTAATGGATGTAATCGCCATGCTTAGCTCCTTTTGGTCTCAAAAAATCCGAGTTTAGGCCCGCGAAGACCGCTGAACTGCTGGATGGGTGTGGTGATGTGCCCCGCATCGGCGTGGGCTTTTTGCTCTTTGAAGATCCGCTTGGCCTCTTCGACGGAGAAGTCGCGCCCTCCGAGTCCGTAAATAAAGTTGGTGATCAGCGGACGGTTCTGAGTGGTATAGGCTGCGGCGCTGATTTCGTTGAAGAGGGCTCCCATGGCACCGCCTGGAGAGGATTTGTCCATCACGGCCAACGCTTTGAGTGGGCTGCTGTCGATGACATCACGGATAAGGTCATACGGGAAAGGACGGAAGACACGGGGTGCAATAACGCCAGCTTTAATCCCTTCTTCTTTGCGAAGCTCTTCGGCAGCGAGGAGTGCTGTTTCGACAGAGGAGCCCAGTGCTACAATGGCCACTTCGGCGTCCTCGAGGAGGTACGTCTCGACCCGCTTGTATTCGCGGCCAGTAAGGGCTTTGAAATCGGCGAAGACTGCGTCGATCACGGTACGGGAGTCCATGAGGGCTTTGTGCTGTTTGGCCTTGTGCTCAAAGTGCCAGTCCTCTTCGGTCTGGGCACCATGGGTCACCGCGCGGGAAAAGTCGAGCATCTCATCGACGGGGACATAATCGCCGACAAACTTGTAGGCGACCTCATCCTGAAGGGGGTTGACCTTCTGTGCTTTGTGGGACGTGGTAAACCCATCCTGGTGCATCATCACTGGCAGACGGACATCAAGGTGCTCACCGATCCGGAAAGCACACAACGTCAGGTCGTACGCCTCCTGGGCATTGAACGCATCGAGATTGATCCATCCAGCATCGCGCCCCAGATACATATCGGCATGATCGCCCCGGACATTGAGTGGAGAAGCCAGTGCACGGTTGACCACGGTCAGGACAATGGGCTGGCGCATACCAGAAGCCTGGTAGAGCACCTCAGTCATGAGAGCAAATCCCTGAGAGGAAGTGGCGGTCGCGACACGACCGCCCGATGCAGCAGCACCAACGCATGCCGACATGGCAGCGTGCTCAGACTCGACCATGACGAACTCGCCGTCGACGTAGCCGTTGGCGACGTAGGAGCCGTACCCCTCGACAATAGGAGTAGAAGGGGTGATGGGGTAAGCCGCGACGACATCAACCTGTGCCTGACGCAGCGCCTGAGATGTGGCATAGTTGCCATCCCAGACCTCTATTTCATTGATATCAAACTTTTTTGCCATGGGGATCCTTTATTTCTCTTTTTTCTTTTTCTCAGGCCACTGAGAGAGGGCAACATCGAGATTTTCGTTGGTATCGAACATCAGCAGAGACTTGGGATTGGTGGGGCACACTTCGACGCAGACGCCACAGCCCTTACAGTGATCATAATCGATTCCGAGCATTTGCTTGTCACGGGAGATGATGGATGTATCGGGGCACCAAACCCAGCAGTTTTGACAGTCGATGCAGATATCGCTGTTGTAGACCGGCTTGAGTACCCGCCAGGAAGCGACGGTAGCGGTGTAGGAGCTGAAATCGGTGTAGTTGCGCTCTTCTGGACGGATATGGGCGACGTCTTTGACCGGCTCGGCAAAGGGCTCAAGGACAACCCCCTGTGTGACTTCATCCCAACCGACTTTTGTCTCGGCACCGAGCTCGTGGATCCCTTTTTTGGCGGTTCCAGGTATGTTTTGACTCATGACTCTCTCCTACTTCACTTCGTTGTAAGCGCGGGTAATCGCTTCCATATTGGCATCGATGATCTTCTGGGGAAATTTCGCCAGAACGACTTTCATGCTCTCCAAAAACTCATCCAGCGGGAACATCCCGGAGATCTTCATCAAGGCGCCCAGCATCGGCGTATTGGGCATGGAGCGCCCGATGGTCTCTTTGGAGAGACCGATGGCATCGAGGACATGTACACGATCGGCTTTGTCCTGGAGTGCCGGGATTTTGGCGATGAGTTCCTCTTTGGGCAGGTGGGTGGTGATGATGTACTGGGTGGTGGGTTTCTCGTTTTTGGTGATGTCATCCGTGTACGCCAGACCTGGGTCGATGACGAGGACGTAGTCCGGGTTCATTTTGGTGGCGTGGTTGATGATGGGTTTGTCATCGATACGGTTGTAGGCATTCATCGCTGCTCCCCGCTTGGCCGATCCATACAGAGCATATGCCTGTACATCTTTGCCGGTCGCTGCAACGACCGTTCCGAGTCCTTTGGCGCCGGTGACAGCGCCCTGGCCGGCACGTGAGTGCCATCTGATCTCTACCATCTTGTCTCCTCATAGCAATTTTGTCTGCTCATTGTATAGATAGCTCTCTTAAAAGGGGCTTTTTGGATGGATTTTTTCAGAACAGTCGCAGGAGGATGGTAACAGAAGGATGCGCAATAGCATACCGTATGGTGTG